>JAISEZ010000277.1 GCA_031263835.1 Tannerella sp. | reverse complement strand
GGGAAGATTCCGCAACCGGTTCGCCGGTAATCATCGGGAAAGCCTTTGCCAGTTGCCAGGTCGGCTTGTTCCATCCGTCCATCCCGGTCGAGCGCGCCGGCTGACGTGTGCCCGCCTCCCACGAATGTCCGAGGTTGGGTTCCTGATAACGTTTCACAAAAACAACCTCCCGGTTCATCTCTTCAAACCAAAGCCGGTAGAAATCTTCGAACAGGCCGTAGCCGTTCGCTTCCAGTTTTTCTTTGGCTTCCCTGTTGGCGCTGTAAGCCTGCGTCCACCGCTCCCGGTCGCTGTCGGGATTGAACTGCGGACTTGCCCAGTAAAGCAATACCCGTCCTTTCAGCGCAAGCGCCGCCGCTTTGGACAGACGTCCCGCATCGTTGCCCGACCACGTGTACGGAAAATCCGCGACCGCGATTGCACCGTCCAAATCCTGAACGATGAACCGGATACATTCCGAAGCCTTACTGCGCGGCGTAAATAAATCGTCCGACGTCTTCTGCGCCTCCCCGACAATCGGGACACCGCCATACTTGCGCACCAGGTCGAAATAAATCCATGCACGCATGATGAGGGCCTGAGCGCTGTACAGGTCTTTTGTCTTCGGGTCAATCGAGCCTGCGGCAAGGTTTTCGAGGAACATGTTTATCCGGCGGATATTGCTGTATGTATCTTTCAGCGAGCCGAAATCATCTGTACTTGCCTGTCCCCACGGATATCTCGGCACTCTGTCGGGGCCTGCCTCGTCGCAATTTTCGGCGTTTCCGGCGTCCCAGCCCGGGACCATGTCGCGATGAAGGTTGTCTAAAACCATTAAAGCGAACTGGGCGTTGTCATATACGGTCTTGTCCGACATCGAACCCAAATCGTTTTTATCCAGTACACCGGAACAGTTTGTGCATAATAACATGCACACTACAATCGTCAATATATCATTTATCTTTTTCATTGTTCTATATTCATTACGGGATTAAAAACTGAAATTCAAACCTAACGACACGTTTTTCATCGGCGGATAGCGCGTAATGTTTCCATTGCCCGTCGCTGCTATTCCACTGTTAATACCGAGTTCGGGGTCGAAATCCTTAATATGGTCTATCAGCAGGAAGAGATTGGTTGCCGTCAGAAGCACCTTTGCCTGCGAAATCCTTACCTTCGACAAAAACGGTTTCGGAAGGGAATACGACAGGTTGATATTCTTCAGGCGCAGGAACGAACCGTCCTTTACCCAGAACGAAGAAGCAGCCATATCGCCCCACATATAGCGGCTCGATTCGGCGCGGGGATATTTGGCGCCGGAATTTTCGGGCGTCCAGTGGTCGTTCCAGAAGGCGTAGTTTTTCTCGTTCGTACCGCCCGACACTTTCCGCTGTTCGTAGATGACGTCGTGTCCGGCAAAGCCCTGGAAAAGTACTTCCAGCGCCAGGTTTTTCCATTCGGCGCCGAGATAGATGCCGTAACTTACCGGAGGCAGTTTGTGCTCGAGAATCCAGTCCCTGTCTTCGGCCGTGATTTTGCCGTCGGGCGCATCGCCGGTCACTCCGCGGATGTCCTTATAGTTCAGCATTCCGAGCTGCGGCACATCGCCGTTAATCGTATAACCTTCGGGTAATGCGTCCAGGTCGGCCTGCGTACGGATGATATCCGTGTACACAAACCCCATCTCGCGGTCGTCGTTCAAGCCTTTTTTTGACTGATAGGGACGGATATTCTCCGCCTCGTCTATTTCAACGATTTTATTGGTTGAATACGACAGGTTGCCGCCTATGTGCCAGGTGAAGTCGTCGCCAATCCGGTCGATGTAACCAAGCTCCAGTTCATAGCCGTGCGAATCGACTACGCCGTAATTCTCTGCCGGCATGTTGCCGCCGAATGTGACGGGTAAAACTTTAATCCGGCTGCCCAGAACGTCGTACGTATGCTTGTAGAACAGGTTCAGCGATGCGGTCAGGCGGTTGTTGAGGAACGCCAGGTCCAGTCCGCCGTCGTAGGTGAGCGACTTTTCCCATGTGATTTCGGGATTGGCAATCACGCCTGCCTTCAATCCGTTGGCCGCTCCGCCGTATTCCGCTCCCCTGTCAAAGCCGTAGGCGGACATCCATTGCCAGCTATCCGCAACGCCGTCGCCGTTGACATCGACAAAGTCATTCCCCAGCAGTCCCACCGAACCGCGAAGCTTCAACTGGTCAACGAACGAAACATTTTCCCTGAAGAAGTTTTCTTCCGAAATGCGCCAGGCGGCCGAAGCGGAAGGGAAAAATCCCCAGCGGCGGTCCGGAGCGAATCTCACCGAGCCGTCGTAGCGGGCCGACAGTTCGACCAGGTATTTATCGGCATATCCGTAATGAATACGTCCGGCGTACGATTGCCGTCCGTATTCGAAGCCGTTGCCGTCCACACCGAAATCCGCCGTGTTTTTACTTCCGGCGGGGAACTGGTCGATGGCCGCGTTGATGAAATTCTTCGTGGATGCCTTGAACCAGTCGCCCGTGCCTTCCGCCTGTTCGTAGATAAAGACGGCGCTGATGCTGTGGTTGCCGAAAGTCCGGTCGTAATTAGCGAAGGCGTTGAACTGGTAACTGTTGTCGTCATCATACCTTTCGTCCAGTATGTTGCCGTCGCCGCCCCGGGTCCAGGTTTCGCCCGTCGGCTCGTCGGTGACAATATGCCCGTGCTCGCCGGCTGTTTTGAAAACATGCAGCGTCTGCGGAATATTGAATTTCTTGGTAAACTGTTGCCTGTTGTAGTGATTGTAGAGCGCTTTCAGGCTCAGTCCTTCCACCGACTGCACATTATACTGCAGCGAAATGCTGGCTTCCTGATTGGTATATTTCCGGTTGTTATACACCTCGCCGCCCCGGTTGATTACTTCCATAATGTGCGACGTCTGCGCAAAAGTTGCGGGACGTACCGGCAAGCCGTTGATATACGGCGGGAAAAAGGCGGACGTCAGCAAAAGGAATGAACTCCAGGTATCGTCCATGCTGTCTCTGTCGTTGTCGTTCACCCAGTAGGGCTTATGGTCTTTCCGGGTGTCCAGGTTCAGGTTCAGCGAGGCAATCAGGTTTTTGGTAATATTCGCTTCAACGTTTCCCCTAAGCGTATATTTGTTGAAGTTCATATTGTCGAATCCGCCGGTCTCGTAATAGTTCGAACCTCCGATAAAATAACGGACATGCTGATTTCCGCCGCTCACGTTCACTGCATGTTGGGTGAGCATCGGATTTCGCCAGGCCTCTTTAATCCAGTCATACGAATGCGTTTTGTAATGCGCCAGTTCGTCGTCGGTAAACCAGTTGGCATCGGTAGCGTTCGCGCCGCCGACTCTCAGTCCGTCGTTGATGAAGGTGGCATGTTCGTAGGCGTTCTGCATCGTCGGGATGCGCGTCGGGTCGGAAAGTCCGTAGGAACCGTTGTAGGTAATGACCGGTTTCCCTTCACGTCCCTTTTTGGTTGTTACCAGCACGACGCCGTTTGCCGAACGCGAACCGTAGATAGCCGTCGAAGCAGCGTCTTTCAGAATGGAGATATTCTCCACATCACTGGCGTCGATGCCGTCGAACGCGAACTTGTCCCTCACGATGCCGTCGATGACATAAAGCGGGTCGGTATTGTTCCAGCTGCCTTTCGCACGGATGACAATCGCCGAACTGTTGCCCGGACGTCCGCCCATCCCGCCTGAAACATACACGCCCGCCAGACGGCCTCCCAGTGCGTTCGAAAGGTTACTTACCGGAACATTATGCAGTTCATCCACTTTCAGGGTTGCCACCGAGCCGGTCAGGTTCACTTTTTTCTGCGTACCGTAGCCCACGACTACGATTTCTTCCAGCGCCTGATTGTCTTCGGCCAGCGAGATGTTCAACTCCGTCCGGCTGCCGACGGCAACCTCCTGCGACACATACCCGATAAAGGAAACCGCCAGCGTAGCGCCGGGCAGAACGTTCAGCGTAAACCGTCCGTCCACATCCGTCACCGTGCCGTTGGTCGTTCCCTTTTCCATGATATTCGCTCCGATGACCGGTTCGCCGGCCAGGTCAACGACCGTACCGGTGAGTTTCGTTTTACTCTGTTCCG
>JAISEZ010000243.1 GCA_031263835.1 Tannerella sp. | reverse complement strand
CGGTTTCTTTCTATTCGACCTGGGCGGCACACATGGCCTAAAGCCTTTGTCTTTCACCGTTTTGCGCGTCAAATCATCTTCGTATCCCTTATCCATCGCCATGTATACTTTTTTCTGTTCCGGCAACTTTTCCAGCCTTTGATCTTCCAGTAATAACCGTCCCTGAGGAGCGTCATGACACTGACCGCCGGATAAATGAAATGCAACAGCTACCCGATCACTCGCGGCAACCGTATGAATTTTGGTATTGCGTCCTCCGCGGGACATTCCGACGGACTGACTTCCGTTTTTTTTAACGCTCCTGCGGCATCGGGATGGACTTTCACACCCGTACTGTCCATCGAAATTACCTCGATATTTATCCTGGCGATCTGCTTTTCCTGTAATTTGGCAAAAGCCCTGTCCAGAACTCCGCCTTTTGCCCGGCGGTTTATACGGCAGTAAACGGTATGCCGGTTCCCATATTTTTCAGGCAGCGGCCTCCACCTGCAACCGTTTTCCGCAATATACAAAAATGCATTGAGAACCTGCAAATCAGTATATGTCAAATTGCCACGATGCTTCGGGAAGCAGTCGGATATTTGATCGTATTGAGTTTGTATTAGTTCCATCCTGCAAAGGTATACATTTTTCGTGATTTATGCTAACACGCCCTAGCGATGATTACGCGGTCGTACTCATCATTAACCATTAACCATTAACCATTAACCATTAACCACTAACCACTAATCACTTAATTCAGCCACTGGCGCGGGTTGAGTTTTTCCTTTTCCCGGCGGATTTCGAAGTGCAGGATGGTGGCGTTGTGGATGTCGGTGGCGATTTTCCCCAGTTTCTGGCGGGTGGAGACCTTGTCACCCTGCTTTACGTAAACGGCGCGGAGATTGCCATATACCGTCAAGTATTTCCCGTGACGGATGATAATGCAGTGGTTGTAGCCCGCTTCGACTGTGAATACGGCCGTCACCACCCCGTTGAACACAGCTTGTGCGTCGATGCCGGCCGTCGTCTGGATGTCAATCCCGCTGTTATACGTTCGGACGTGTTTCAGTTCGGGATGCTGCAGTTCGCCGAACGGGGAGACAATTTTGTATTTGCCGGTCAGGGGATAAGGCAACCGTCCGCGGTTGGAGGCAAAGTTGGAGGAGAGTTGCCGTTCTTCTTTCGTTTCGCGAAAACCGGCTTCCGGAGACGCTCCTTCTTTTCCGGACTTGCCGGCAGCCGTTGAAGACGCGCTGCCGGCCGGCGCTGCGGTACGGTCTATTTCCGAGTTAATCAGGTTTTCAATTTGCCGGTCGAGGGCTTCCGCTTCCTTTCGCTTCCGCTTCAGTTCCGCCTGCAAGTCCTTTTGTTTCTGGGCTAACTGGCGAACTTCGGCCTTCTGTTCGGCTTCTTCGGCCTGAAGCCGGCTGTTTTCCTTTCCGCGGATGTCCAGCAGCGAAAGCTTTTCGGTACGCGCCTGCGCTATCTCCTCCTGTTTCAGATTGATTTCCGTCTGCTTTTTTATAATCAGGCCCACTTGACGTTTCTGCCAGTCGGAATATTCGCGCAGGTAACGCATGCGCCGGATGGACTGGGTAAAAGTCTCTGCCGACAGAACGAAATACCACTTGTACTGAATCGAATGGCGGACGTGAATGTTTTGCAGCGACTTGGCATACTTGATTCGAATCGCGTTCAGGTCTTCCCCCAGTCCGTTCAATTCGGTGTTTATGCCGGCAATCTCCCTGTCCATAAGGGTAATCTCCTGGTTGAGCAGGTCGAGAATCTGCTGTCTGGCGGCCACCTGTCCGGCAAGCAGGTTCAGCCGGTTCAGCGAAGACTGGGCGGAGGAACGGGTTTCCTTGAGCAGCCGGGACGTCCATTCGATTTCTTCCAGCGCCGATTTCCGCTGTTCTTCCAGATGTTTCATCACGCGCGTCTGACCCGAAACGGATGCCGCGGAGAAGAAAAGACAGGCCGGCAGCAGTATCGCCGCCAGGCCGTTGCGGATGGAGAAAGCGGAGCGGATGCAGTTCATGGCTGTTCAAACATCTTCCGGATTTGTGAAAGGCTTACCCGCTCGTAGCCCGACGGGATGACAGGCTTTATTTCTACCGGAACATCCGTGTCGATGTGGGAATAATTCACCGAAAGAGCGCCTTTGCTCTCTTCTCCGTCAGACCATCCGGCCTGTATCTTCATCGGGAAAAGCTGTGTGCCGACGGAGCGGAAATCGGCGTAATCCCAGTACAGTGTGTGCTCCGAAGCCGTGTCAATCATCCGGGAGGCGTATAATTTCCGGTCGCGTCCGGCGGTGAAGGAGTATTGCCACCGGGAGGCGCCGCGCGTTTGCAGCGTGTAGCCGTCGGGCGCCGGCTGCCGGCGGAAGCGGGTGAAGGCATTTTCCGGCAGTTCCGTTTCGCCCGGGAGGAAAAGCTGATTGGTGAAAAGAGCCTGCAGGTTGTAAAAGTTGAACTCGACCCGGAACGAATCCTTGAGACGGCTGAAACTTTCGGCCAGATAGCGTTTGTTCAGCCGGTCAACAATCCGGATACTGTCCGGACTGAGGTCAATGCGAAAGGCTTCGATGCCCAGCAACGGCTGAAGGGAAAGCTGCAGCCATTCGTTTTTCCGGATTTTCAGGCTGGCGCGGGAGCTGAACGTTTTGCCGGCCGGCATCGTCAGTTCGACCTGCATTCGCGCCGACAGCGTCCCGTAGCGGAAAGACTGTTCCCGGAGGGAATGGAAAAACATCTCTTCCGTTTCCGCGCGACCGGCCTTTTCCGTGTCGGCAGCCGGCGGGAGTTTCGACGCGCGGCAGCCGGCCGCGAGGAAGAAACAGCTCAGACAAAGGGCGGGCAGGGCATATCTACTGTTCATCTTTCGGCGATTCTATGTACGTTTTTTCGGCGATTTTGCGCTCCAGCGTTTGCGTGTTCTTGCCGGCTTCCTTCGCCTTCATCCACTGCTCCAGGCCTTTTTCCCGCTCTCCGGTCACGAACAGGATGTCGCCGTAATGGTCGAGCAGTTCCGGGCTGTTCGTCGTATCATTCCGCAGGGCGTTTTCGATATACACTTTGGCAAGCATGTAATTCCCCTTCACGAAGAAAACCCATGCATAGGTATCCAGATAGGTGGCATTGTTCGGTTCGGCCTTGATGCACTGGGCGCTCATCCGTTCGGCCTTGTCCAGTTCCTTTTTTTCCAGTGAAAGAAAATAGCTGTAATTATTCAGGACGGGAATGTTCCGTTCATTGTATTTCAGCGCTTCTTCATACGCGGCAAACGCTTCGTCGGACTGCTTTATCTGGTGATGGATGTCGCCGATTTGTCCGTAAAAGTCGGAACGCAGCGGGCGATTCGACTCCGGGATAACCTTCAGCCCTTCGTAATATGTGTCGATGGCTTCCTGATAGCGTTCCATCTGGTAGTACGCAATTCCCAGATAATAGTAATATTCCGTCGCTTCCGGAAAGAGTTCCCGGCATTTTGTGCAGATGCGGACGGCCTCCTCCGCATCCTTCCGCTGAAAGGCGAGGTTCAGGAGTTGCTGCCAGGCGCGTTCGTTGTCGGGAGCCATTTCGGTGGCCAGCTGAAACTGGAAATG
>JAISEZ010000208.1 GCA_031263835.1 Tannerella sp. | reverse complement strand
AGAATCCGGACGGATTCCGATTAGAATCATTGATTCCGGAGAGAATCCGGACGGATTCCGATTAGAATCATTGATTCCGGAGAGAATCCGGACGGATTCCGATTAGAATCATTGATTCCGGAGAGAATCCGGTCGGATTCCGATTAGAATCATTGATTCCGGACAGAATCCGAACGGATTCCGATTAGAATCATTGATTCCGGACGGAATCGGATCGAATTCCGATTGGAATCATTGATTCCGGACGCAATTCAGCTGAATTCCGAACATTTCCAGTGGAAACAGATAATATTATGCATTGTCCCGGCCGCTCGCCTTTGAATCTTTGAATTATTGAATTATTGAATCTTTGAATCTTTCATGAACAGTACCTCAAAAAAAGAAATACCCGGCGCTTTTGTTCCGGTATCATGGAAATAGCTATATTTGTGGCTGCTATCAAGAAAACGTATGGAGAATAAAGAACCATTGGAACAACTTATTGCCCATGTCAAACGGCTCGGGAAACTGGCGGAAGACATGCACGAAAGGGAGATTTCTCCGGCTGCATTTTTCGGCGAGGCGTTTGACATGACCGGCCGGATACAGGCATTGCTGCACCGGATGGAGGTTTCGAAACTGGCGCAGTTTGAGCGGCAGATAAAGGTGTATCAGGCGCATATCCAGTCGATAGAGCGTATCCCGGAGTACAGCGCATTGCCTTCCGGCACGCCGCGGCCATCGCCCGTACCCGTGCCCGAGTCCGCGCCGCAGGAAATCCTGCCGCCACCCGTGCCGCCCGCGACGGAAAAGCCGGCGGTCGCAAGTCCGCCGCCGTCCCCTCTCCGAACCGGCACGCCGTTGCCCTCTCCGCCGCCGCCGCCCAAACGGACGGCGGAGAAGACGGACGGCTGGCTCAATGAAACGATTGAGAAGAACAGGCTGGCCGATTTGCGGAAAGCCTTCACCCTGAATGACCGGTTCCGTTTCTGCCGCGATTTGTTCGGGAAGGATGAGAGCCTGATGGACCGGACCGTCGCCGAACTGAACGTAATGGAATCGTATGAGGCGTCGGTGGCGTATCTGCGGGAGCGGTTCAACTGGAACTTTGAAGACGGAACAGTGGCCGAATTTGTGGCGACGCTGGAGAAGCGTTTTTCCTGATACGGTATTTTCGCTCATGGCCAGACTGATTCTTATACCCACTCCCGTCGGGAACCTCGAGGACATGACCTTCCGGGCGGTTCGCCTGCTGAAGGAAGCCGACGTGATTCTGGCCGAAGATACGCGAACCAGCCTGATTCTGCTGAAGCACTATGACATCCGGAACCGTCTGCAGTCGCATCACAAGTTCAATGAACACCGGCAAACGGCGAAAATCGTGGAGCGCATCCGCGGCGGCGAGAACGTGGCGCTGATTTCCGACGCCGGGACGCCGTCCATCTCCGACCCCGGCTTTTTGCTGGTGCGCGAGTGTGTGCGGCAGGGTGTGGAAGTGGAATGTCTGCCGGGAGCCACGGCGTTTGTGCCGGCGCTGGCCGTCTCCGGTTTGCCGACCGACCGCTTTTGCTTCGAAGGCTTCCTGCCGCTCAAGAAGGGACGGCAGACGCGCCTCCGGACGCTGGCAACGGAAGAACGGAGCATGGTCTTTTATGAATCGCCCCTCCGCCTGCTGAAAACGCTGGCGCGGCTGTCCGAAACGTTCGGCGAAGACCGTCCGGCGTCCGTATCGCGCGAACTGTCCAAGCGTTTCGAGGAAACCGTCCGGGGTACCTTCAAAGACCTCCTGCACCACTTCTCGGTAAACGAACCGAAAGGCGAATTTGTTATAGTGGTAGCCGGAATCGGAAAGTAAAAAACATGATATTATACTTCGCGCGGGATAAAATGGTGAGATGAGGATACGCTGCATATACGGATTCGGCAATTCGCTATAAATATCTTCCGAAAATGATAGCCATCCGCGTATAATTGAATTATTTCATCTATCTTTGCGGGACAATTTTAATAATCTATCATTATGGCACGTTATCTTGATCCTAAGAACGATTTACCCTTCAAGCGCATATTCGGCGAGCACCAAGACCTGCTGAAAAGTTTCCTCAATGCACTGATGCCGCTGGACAAAGATCAGCAAATCGTAAGCCTGGAATATCTCCCCGCGGAGCAGGTACCCGAAAACCCCTTGAAGAAAGACTCCATCGTGGACGTCCGCTGTAAGGACAACTACGGGCGTCAGTTCATTGTGGAGATGCAGATGCTGTGGGAAAACTCCTTTACCAACCGGATGGTGTTCAACGCCTCGAAAGCCTACGTGAGGCAGTTGGACAAAAACGAGAAATATTACCTGCTGCAGCCTGTTTACGCCCTGGCGATACTGAACGAGACCTTCGACAAAAAAACGGACGAGTTTTACCACCACTACCGGATCGTGAACGACAAAAAAACGGACGAGCGGATCGAGGGGCTGGAATTTGTAATGGTGGAGCTGCCCAAGTTCAAGGCGGAAACTTGGACGGATCGCCGGATGGCGGTGCTGTGGCTGCGTTTCCTGCAGGAAGTGGGGGAAGAGATGCGTGTCGTACCTGCCGAACTGAAGAAGAACCGGGAGATCAGCCGTGCGCTGGACATGTGCGAGGAGGGCGCCTTTACGGAAGCGGAATTGTATGCCTACGACAGATACTGGGATTCCGTCCGCATCCAAAAATCCCTTATCCACGGAGGCGAGTTAAAAGGCAAGGCGGAAGGGTTGGCGGAAGGCGAAGCAAAAGGCCGGGCGGAAAGTTTAATCAACGTTGTACTCAATGGCAAGCGCAACGGTTTTTCCGTCGAGCAGATAGCAGTGATTACCGGCCTCGGCGAAGAACGGATTTCGGAAATCTTTCGCTCAAACGGGTCGGACGGTGAAGAATGAAGCGGGCGCCGGGCTATAACCGTAATCTCACAATTTCAGACCGTGCGAAGTATAATAAATATGTATATGAAAAGGATTCTATTGTTGTGTTTCTGTATGGCGTTGCTGACCTCCTGCATCGAACAGTCGGCCAAATACAGGAAACTGAAAAGTGAAAATGAAGCGCTGGTTGCCGAAAAGACGGCTACGTCGGCCCTGCTGGAAGACATGTTGACGACGCTGAGCGACATTCAGTCCGACATCCAGTCAATCCGGCAGGCTGAAAACTACCTTTCCGTCAATCCGAAAGGCGAAGACATCAGCCCCCATCAAAAGGAACAGCTCAAGAACAACGTGCGCCAGATTGCCGAGACCCTGAAATCCAACCGGGAGCAGCTGGCCGCCCTGCGCGAACAGCTGAAGAACAGTCATATCCGCTCGGAAGCCCTGCAGCGTACCATCGACCGTATCGCCGTCGAACTCAACCAGAAGGCGGCGATGATTGCCTCCCTGCAGGAGGAGCTGGCCCGAAAGGATGTACGGCTCAGGGAACTGGACGACATCGTGGCTTCGCTGAACGAAAACATCGAAACCCTGTCCGGGGAGACGGCCGCCCAGACGAAAAAACTGGAAGAACAGAACCGGAAACTGAATACGGCATATTACTGTCTCGGTACGGCGAAGGAACTGAAACGGCAGAACATCCTGACCGGCGGAGGCCTGTTCTCCAAGTCGAAAGTGCTGGAAGGTTTCTTCAATGAGGACTATTTCGTCTCCATCGACATTCGCGAAGTGACCGAAATCCCGCTGTATGCCGGCAAGGCCACGCTCCGTTCCGCCCATCCGGACGAAGCGTACAGGCTGTCCAGGGACGAACACGGCAACCTGACACTCCATATCACGGATGTCGAACAGTTCTGGCAAATGGGCCGCTATCTGGTGATTGAAGTCAAATAAACCCACCGGAGAAAATGTGAGAATAAGCCAATGAGAAAAATGTGAAAATGAATTGGCTCATTCTCACATTCTCTCATTCTCTCATTGATTTTCAGATTGCTTCCAGGAACTTGATTAACGCCTGGCGGTCGGCTTTCGTCATGGCGCGGAACTTTTCCCGGGCGTTTTTGGCTTCGCCGCCGTGCCAGAGGATTGCTTCCTCGCAGTTGCGGGCACGCAGGTCGTGCAGCATGTCGGAGTGTCCCGACGTGACGGGCAGGAGACCGCGCCCCCACAGCGGCGTTGTGCGGCATACACGGGCACGTCCCGGTTCCTTCATGTCCAGGTCGTGACGCAACAGGTCGGTATAGGGATAAATCGTCTGGTTCGACAGGGCGGGCAGCGGCGTGTAGCTGGCGCGGGTCGTCCACGACGGACGGTGACAGGCCGTGCAGCCGTTCTCGTAAAAGAGCGTGCGGCCGTGCTGTACGGTCTCGTCGTCGAGGTTGCGCGCGGCCGGTACGGCGAGCGCGCGGTGCCATACCATAAAGGCTTTGTAGTCCTCTTCCGTCATCTCCGTATCCAGGTCTCTGGACATCAGACAGGCGTAGATATCTTCCCCGGTCTGCCCCAGCGCCGTCTGTACGCCGGCGTCTGCGGACATTACCCGTGCATATTCGTCCGTGATGTAATGATACTGCCGGGTGGGTCGCGTGACGTTGGTGATGTTCCAGATGGCGTTGGCGCCCGGCCCGTTGTCCAGCGTGGCGCGGGTACAGAGGTAGGTGAAGCGTCCCGGATGTTTACCCGGATAGTAGGGATTGTCCTCCGGCGATTCTTCGATGTCGGCGCCAATCACGCCCGGACAGTATCCGCGCGCCTGTTCCTCCTCATACTGCGCCCGCAAATCTTCGTCGGAGATGGCGTCAATCAGCCCGACGCCGTAAATGCCGATGGTGGCTTCGATGGAAGCGGCATGACGGCTCATGTCGAAGTCGGGGAAGAGGATGGCGCTCTGCGCGACGGTAACGGTCGGGTAGATAAGCGTGCCGGCATAGCTGTAGCCGTCGCTGTAGGGCGTGCCGTCCTCGTAGCGGTTGCCGTGCTCGTCGACGTATTCGTTCCACGTCAGTTCAATGCCCGATTCGTCGATGGGCGGCTTGAAGGGAGCGATGGCGCGCGTCTGGGTCATGCCCGTGAAATACTTCGAGGCCAGCGCCAGCGTGGGCGAGGCCGGGTCGTAAATCATCAGCAGGTATCCGTTGCGGCTGTCGCCGGTGTCGAATTTGTCGACGCGCTTGCTGTGTCCGCCGTAGCTGGGGTGGCAGGCCACGCAGGACTTGCGGATGTATACCGGCCCGAGACCGGAATAACCCGTCTCGCCGGCGGCGACAAAGCTTTTGGCGGCCAGCTCTTCGCCGCGCATAAACTGCCGGTAGAGCACGGGGTCGTCGTTGACGGGCTGCATCGGCTGCTTGTAGGCGCGTGCAGTGGCGTTGAAGACGGTGCCGTTTTTGCCGCCGGCATACCATTCCTCGCCATATTCCTTATTTACCGGCGTTAAACCCGGTTCGTCCGAGCAGGCTGCCGCCAGTGCAAGCAGCAGCGCCGTACCGATGAGGGTCCTGAATCTTTTGAATGTCTTGAATTTTTTCATACCTTTGTATTTAAATGATGGGAAAGCGCCGGCATGACCGCCCGCACGTTCCCGGTTATTGCAATCACTGTTTTCTTATACTATTCTGAATCAGCAGTTAGCCGCGGGCAGACGGCTATAATTTCCCGCCAACGATTATAATCTTTCGTCAGCGATTATAATCTTTCGTCCAGCGATTATAATCTTTCGCCGGAGATTATAATCTTTCGTCGGAGATTATAATCTTTCACCAACGATTATAATCTTTCGTCAGAGATTATAATCTTTCGCCGGCGATTATAATCTTTCGTCCGGAGATTATAATCTTTCGCCAACGATTATAATCTTTCGCCGGAGATTATAATCTTTCACCGGAAATTATAGCTGTTCGCGGGAGATTATAACTGTTCGCGGGAGATTATATGGCCGCCCGCCCGATGCTGTCTGCTGATTCACGCCTGTGTTATTCGATAATCTCCGGAATACGGTCGAACAGGGTTTGAAGTTCGATACAGGCTTCCACCGCCGCATCGACCTGCGGGCCGTTAATCCGGTCGCGCACGACTTCGTAGAACGACTTTCCGCCTGTGCCGATGGCGGCAATCTTCGTCAGACAGTCGTCTATCTTGGCCCTGATTTGACCGTCGAGACCGGCGTCCACCGTAGCGATGTAGGCGCTCAGGCATTCCGCTTTGCGCGAGCCGTCGTCCATGCCGCCCAGATAGGCGTTCTTGATGCTGCGGATGTTGTTCTGATAGTCGTCCAGCGAATGCCAGCTGTACCAGGATTCCACATCTTCCGTCCGATGATTTTCGTAGGGTTCGGCGATTTTGGTCGCACCCACTTCGCCTGCGATTTCGGCTGCGCCGACGGCGATTTCACTCAGGGCGTCACCCCACGAGGTGTAGTTGCCGCCGGCCGACTGCGGAGACAGCTTTTTGGCAAATTCCCTGTAGCTGGCATTGGCGTCCAGATGCGCCTTGACGTCGGCGTTTTCGTTAAAGACGCTGCGCATCTCCGCCGATACCGCGCTTTCACCGACCCAGGCCACGTACGCCAGTACGCAGTCCCATACCAGCGCGTCGGTAGCCGCCGTCAGGTACTTCAGTTCCGCTTCCGACAGGTCGCTCACCGGACGGGTCTGCCCTTCGCGGTAGAGGAGGTATTCGGTGACATGAAAACCGATGACCTCGGCATCCAGTTCCGCCCAGGCTTTCTCGCCGGTGAGGCTGGCCGCTTCCTGCTCCAGCGTTTCCAGTATCTGGTCCAGTTCCAGCGGCCAGGAGTCGATGTGCGCATCAATATCGAGCGCCTGTTCCCCCACGGGGCCGAACAGGAAGGCTTCACTGATTTCCCAGGCGACACGCGCCTTCATCCACGCCGCCGAAGCCGCCTTCATATTATCGTCCGACGGGTCGGATTTCAGGTTCTCGTTGGCGGCGCGCATTTCGAGCGCAGCCTCGGCCAGCGTCTGATAGGTAGGGACGATGGTCGATTCGATGTAGGAACGGAGGATGGACTGATAGCGTTCATCGTTGTTCGTTTCTCCACCGTTTTCACCGCCCTCGTCCTTCTCGCACGAGGACATGCCGGCAACCAGCAGCAGGGTTGCCATGACTGACATAATGTTCCGAAATAATTTCTTCATAATTGCTTTCTATTTTATTGAGTTATTAATATGAATCTCAAAGGAAAAGTCCCGAATAGGCAATGCCCAGCGAGAGGGTCGGCTCGTTGTTGTACGGCGCCCTGAACTGCCGGAGCCGGTATTCGGCCTTGATGACTATGTCGCGCAGGGGGAAATAGTTCAGCCCGGCGCTGATAATCCGTTTTTCGCACCATCTTTTGGGCGTGATGCTCGCGACGGTACTGTACATCGAGTTGCAGTAGCCGTAGTGCCCGTAAACATATAGCTTATTCTCCCGGTGCCTGCGGGCGGGGAAGAACGACATCAGGTCGTACCCCGCATCGACATACCAGCTCAGTGCGTCCGAGGCCACGTCCGTCCGCGCCGACGGGCTTTTGGAAGGCATCTTCTTGTTGACGCGCGAGATGGTGTAGGAGTCGCCCAGGTGACCGTAAATGACATTGGCGCGGGCCAGGATGTGGCGGTCGTCGTACACGGCGTCCAGCGCCCCGACGGTCACGGAACCGTTGACGGGCGAGCCGTTAAACGTATAGCGGTCGGGTTTCAGGCTGTTCCTCGCGCTGAACCCGAAGTAGCCGCTCAGTCCCACGCGCAGGCCTTTCACGGAGTAGTTGTCGGCGCGGAAAGCGCCGGCGTAGCGGTTGGCGATGGTGAACTCGTAGGGGGAGGTCGAGCCGCCCTGAATCCATCCGGCGTCGCTGAAACGTTCGGCGTCCAGGCCGGAGATAAACTGCGCCTCATAGCGCCACGCCTTCGTGCGTCCCCAGAAACTGACGCCCGTTTCGTGCCACGTAGTGGGGAGGATGGCCGTCTCCTCTTCCGGACGGAGGACGGAGAAAAATTCCGTAGGCATGTGGTGCTGGTTCGTCAGGCCGACGGGGACGATGATATGCCCCATGCGCAGGTTGGCCGCCGGAGAGAAGCTCTTTTCAATCCAGAACTGTTCGATGGCGACTTCGCCGCCTTTTTCGATTTCGGTCTCGTATTCGCCGGCCTCGGTGGTTTCGATTTCGTAGGTCGAACCGGCGCCGCCGTGTTCAAACTCGACTTCGGTGGATACTTTCCAGCCGTGACCGAAGTCGTAGCTGAGATAAAAGACGACGTGGGGGAGGTCGAAACGGCCGTGAGTGGCATCCCGGTTGGTCTCCGGATACCAGTAACGCGCCGGGCTGTCGCTGTAAAACATGCGCTGGGCCACGGCCTCGCCATAACCGCCAAGCTGCAGGCGCGAAGCTATCGTCGCCGTCCTGTCTGTCACAGCCGCTGCCACGGAATCGGTGCCCGGCCACTCGCCTTCGCCGCCGTCACGGGCCGACAGTCCCATACATATATATATTAATCCTGTCCCGATGGACAGAAAACGTCTTTTTTTCATATCCTACTGCTTTAAGTTTTGCCCCGCAGACGGGCTTTTATGAGCGTGCAAATTTAAACCTATCTGCAACCGGATGCAATCGCCATCTTTGGCCATTTTCAATCACGGGAATACCTATTT
>JAISEZ010000205.1 GCA_031263835.1 Tannerella sp. | reverse complement strand
CGTTAAATTCAGTCTGTTCATGATTCCTGCTTGTTTTATCCCGCAAAAATAATGATTTTTCCATAAAAACAAACCGGAACAGAAACGTTTTCAGTGATTAGTGGTTAGTGATGAGTGATGAGTGGTGCGAAATAAAGAAGTAATAAGGGTTAACAAAGTGTCGTCCCTGCGGGACTTGAGGAACACTTTCCATCGCTGTCCGCAGGTTAAAACCTGCGGTTAATAAAGTGCTGTCCCTGCGGGACAGGCAGCCCTGCAGGGACAGCGCTTCTTCCGTTCTCTCGCCAAGTCCCGCCGGAAACCCTTGAATCTTTGAATAATTGAATCTTTGAATTTTATATCCATACACAAAACCATGACGCGCAAAGCATAAAACGCACCCGGATCATTCAGCCGGAAATTCAAGGATTCGCGCGATGGCCTGCTGCATTCCGTCGATTTCGGCCAGTCCCTTGAGCCGTCCGCAGAGGGGATAACCCGGGTTGGCCGTCCGCGAGAAGTCGTCCAGTATGCGGACGCCGTGGTCGGGACGAAACGGCATACGCACGTCCTTACGTCCGGCGCGGATGCGTCCGGCCTGTTCCTCCAGCAAAATCCTTATCACGGCAAACATGTCGACGCTTCCCGTCAGGTGGTCGGATTCGCGGAAACTGCGGCAGGGCAACGCGACCGTGTTACGCAGGTGGACGAAGTGTATCCGCGGAGCCAGCATACGCGCCATCGCCGGCAGGTCGTTGTCCGGACGCGCCGACAGCGAACCGGTGCAGAAAGTGACACCGTTGGCCGGCGAATCATACTGCGCCGCGATTCGGCGAAAATCGTCCGGCGTACTTGCGATACGCGGCAGCCCCAGCAGGGGAAACGGCGGGTCGTCGGCATGGATACAAAGGTTGACGCCGGCCTCTTCGGCCACCGGAACGACGTCCCGCAGAAAACAGCCCAAATGTTCCCGCAGGGTCTCCTGTCCGATGTGTCTGTAGGTATCGAGGCAGTTCAGGAATCGCTGCCTGTAATCGCTGCCTTCGCCGACGGCGCCGTGGATAAAGGCCTGCGTGACGACAATGATGTTGTGCGCCAGCTCCTCCTGCTGCGCGGCGGTCATGCGGCGGGCAATCTCCTGCGCCTTCCGGCGGACGGCAGGGTCGTAGTCGCCGGCGGCCTCCCTGCGCCGGAGGATGTGGATGTCGAAAGCGGCAAACGTCGGGTAGTCGAACAGCATCGACTCGCCGCCGCGTTCGTCCCGGCAGTGCAGGTCGGTACGCGCCCAGTCGAGCACGGGCATGAAATTGTAGCACACCGTGTCAATTCCGCACGCGCCCAGATTACGCAGCGACCGGCGGTAGTTCTCCACCAGACGCGGATAGTCCGTCGAATGAATCTTGATGCCCTCGGCAACGGGCAGGCTCTCCACGACGCTCCAGTGCATCCCGCAGGATTCGATTTCGGCCTGAACGGCGCGAATCTCTTCCACCGGCCAGACTTCGCCGGCCGGGATGCCGTGCAGCGCTGTGACGACGCCCTCAATCCCCATCTGCCGCAGGTAGGTCAACGGTACGGAATCGCCCTTTCCGAACCATCGCCACGTTTTCTCCAGCGCCATCGTTCAAACGCCGCTAAATGAACTGAATCCGCCGTCCACCGGAATGATGGCGCCGGTGATGAAACTTGCCTGGTCGGAACAGAGAAAGTGTACCGGCCCGTTCAGTTCCGTGATGTCGCCGAAACGGTTCATGGGCGTGCGCGCCAGTATTTTCCGGCTTCGTTCCGTATAGGAACCGTCGGGACGGATGAGCACGGCGCGGTTCTGGTTACCGATGAAAAAGCCGGGCGCCAGCGCGTTCACGCGGATTCGCTCGCTGAACTTCAGCGCCATTTCCATCGCCAGCCATTTGGTGAAAATGCTCACGCCGTTTTTCGCCACCGAATAGCCGGGCACCCGCGTGATGGCCGAATAGCAGGCCATGGAAGCAATGTTGAGGATGCTGCCGGCGCCTTTCCGCGCCATCGCCCTGCCGAACGCGAGGCTGGGATAGACCGTGCCGTTCAGGTTCAGGTCCGTCACGCGGTTGAAGTCTTCGATTTTCATGTCAAACACGTTCTGGTCTTCCGCCAGCGTCGCCCCCGGCAGGTTGCCGCCCGCCGCGTTAATCAGGATGTCGACGCCGCCCCACGCCGTCAGCAGCTGTTCACGGGCCGCTTCCAGACTGGCCATGTCCAGCACGTTGCAGGCGATGCCCGTCACCCGGCCGAGCGGCTCCAGTTCGGCGACCCTTTTCTCCAGCGCCTCTTCCGCGATGTCGAGGATGGCAACTGTTACCCCGTTTTCCACCAGACTTTTCGAAATGCTTCCTCCCAGCACGCCGCCCCCTCCGGTCACGACGGCCACTTTGTTCCTTAAATCAATGTTCATCATTTTACCTTATAGTTTTCATATTCTCCGGCAATATTCGCCTGTCCGGCGTCGCCCGCATGGATGAGCACGCGGTAGCGAAGCGTGAGTTTTTCTCCCTTTTTCAGACGGGTAGCCTGGTCATCCGCAGGCCAGAACATGGGAGTGGGGGAGATAAAGCCATAGTCGCGCGTGAACCAGGGCGAGGGAAACCACGGGTTGGACGGGTGCTGCAGGATGGCGATGCCCTCGATGCCGGTCTTCCGCGTCCCGTAACAGTCTATCCACGGAGAAGCCGCGCCGAAGGTGGCTTTTTCGCCCTTCAGGCCTTCGGCGTTCACCATCGTTCCGCCCTGTTCGACCGACAGGTCCGGGTCGATGCGCGCGCTGAACAGCGAGTGATTTGTTTTCAGGATGGTCACGTCCATCAGCATTTCCATTTCGACGTCGAAATCCAGCCGGTAGAGCGTCGCGGAGGGCGCCGTGACGGTGATTTTCCGGCGGTCGAGGATGGGTGCTTCCGCATCGGGACGCTTCCAGATACATTCGTCTTCAATCACGATGCGCTCGCCCCGGTCTTCCGTGATGCGGGCGCCGAGGGAGATGATGCGTCCCCGTTCCAGCCCTTCCTGCCAGTAGTTGCCGTCGTTCACGCGGTCGCACCCGAAGAAGAGCGACGTGTGATGCGGCCAGATGCCGTTGCGCATCGACGTCACACTGCCGCCCGATACCGGCCCGTTGACCGGGAAGAAGTACGGATATTTTTCATCTTCCTGAAAATGATAACTTGTAAAAAATTTGTCGCCGACGGTTACGTCAATCCGGGTTCCCGTCTTTACGGCCGAAACCACCGGCTTTTCGGCTTTCAACATGCCGCAACTGCATACAAGCAGCGCAATAAAAATACTTCGTTTCATAAAGGCTATTATTTAATTTATTAGAGTAGTTAGTAGATAGTAGTCAGTAGTTAGTAGAAGGGCAGTCGGCGGAACAGCCGTACATCTGAAGGGCTGAAAGCCCGGCATAACCCAGCCCAATGGCAACGCCTTGGGTATGTGACGCACGCCCCGTCCTGCGCCCTGAAAGGGCAATATACCCTTCCGTCGCCATCCGGTTGAATGAAACGGGGTTGTGAAAATGAATATATTGCCCTTTCAGGGCGCAGGGTGAGGCTTGCGCCCTTCCACACCCACGGCGTTGCCATTGGGCTGGGTTAGGCCGGGCTTTCAGCCCTTCGTCGCTACTGCTGATTCGCATTACTGACTACTTTATTTATTTGATTTCAATTACCGGGGGATGCGCAAAGTCATTCCAGAGCCGGTCGGCGGTTGCGGCGGTCATGTCACCTTCGTAGGACAGTACCCTGTAACGCAACAGGTAATGCTTGCCGGATTCCAGTTCCCGGTTTTTGTTTTTGGTGGGGGCAAAGTTGATAAAGACGTCGCCCCGTCCGCCATTGGCCTGTTCGTCCCAGATGCGCAGGGGTTCGGGGGCGTTGAAGTTCTGCGGATGACTCATGAACAGCAACCCCGAACGTCCGGTTGGCGTGTCTCCGGTCACGAATATCCAGCGGGCGGTGGTGCCGTCGATTTCCTGCCGGGTTTTGCCTTCGGAAGTGAGCATGACGCAGTTTTCCTTTGTCCATTCCGGCGTGGCGCGGTATCCGAAACCGGCGTAGCGGTAAACTTCCAGCAGGACGGGCAGGGGAGTGGAGGGATGCAGGTGCGATTCGAAGTCCCAAAGGAAAACGCCGGGGATGTTCCATGTTTTCACCTTCCAGCATTCTTCCATAATTGTTTTGTCGCCTTCCGGCGTGAAAATGACGTGATTCAGCGCCGCGTCGTAACCGCTGAAGACCGTTCCCTGCACCGTTTCCCTGACGGCTCCGGCGCGCACCGTCCCCTGCCGGTCGCCCAGGTTCCACAGGTCATAGCGTTTGCCGTCGTACACGACGTGCGTCCAGGGATTCCATATTCCGAAATGATGAT
>JAISEZ010000150.1 GCA_031263835.1 Tannerella sp. | reverse complement strand
CCGCGCTGAACACGTCGCCCGAATTTGCGGCGCTGATTAACGCGCTGAATCCCGAAATTGAATACTTCAACAGCGAGTACCACCGCGTCAGGCACAGCCTCGCCGCCGCCGAACCGGCGTCCATCGAACCGCAGGCATACACCGGCCTGCCCTGTACGCTAGGGTGTTCAACCCCCCCATTTTCATTTTCAGGAAATGGCTATCTTTGTCCTGTAATTATTTTAATGATATGAATTTATGAAAGCAGAACGGGAAGAAAAACGGGAAGAGAAACTGAATAAGCTTGGGAATGAGCTAAAAATTATTCGTAAGGAATTACACGGCAGTAAACAGAAGATTCGCGATATGGAAAAAAGTCGCAGAGGCGACAGGGAAAAGCTGAAATTACAGGAGCAAGCCATCCGTCTGCTGACGGAAGAACTTAAAAAAAACGCCGAGCATCTGCTAGGGAATGCATGGCATACCCCGGGGAAGAAGCCGGAAAACTGAGCACGGAAAAAGACGTGTGGCATATCTCTTCCGATATACCTGAATCCATCTCCGGCGTGTATAAATCCGACTTTTCAAGTCACTGCCTTCCTCCTCGCACGGGTTTCGTTCTTCACTTGATGACACTGGTTTGGATACTGCACCGAGCGGGGCAGTTGCCGGGACGATCCCTCACAACCTTTCTGATTCAACAATGACGTTTTTTTTGCCCATAATATTGCCATATTGATATTTATACTGCACGCGGTTCGGTTTTGTGCATTGCCCGTCAGGGCATTTATATCAATAGAGAAGAAGACCGGCAAGCCCGCTTTATTGCCCGCAGGGCATTCATCTCCTGTTTATGAATCCCTCGTGGGGATTCATAAATAATGCGAATCAGTAGTTGGTAGGGGCGAACCTGTGTGTTCGCCCTTACAGGCGGGCAGCCTGCAGTACAAAGCATTTTTCCGGCCTGTTTTGCCCTTTGCGCTTAAGCGCAAAGTTTCCTGCAAACCTGTTTTATCCTTCGTGCAGATGCACGAAGCTTCCCGCAAACCTGTTTTATCCTTCGTGCAGATGCACGAAGCTTCCCGCAAACCTGTTTTATCCTTCGTGCAAATGCACGAAGCTTCCCGCAAACCTGTTTTGTCTTTCGTGCAGATGCACGAAGCTTCCCGCAAACCTGTTTTGTCCTTCGTCTCTACTGCTGATTCGCATAATTCATAATTCTGTTGATATAAATGCCCTGACGGGCAATGTACAAAACCGAACCGCGTGCAGTATAGTCAATTAGCCAATGAGAGAATGAGCCGATTCATTCTCTCATTTTCACATGCTCACATCTGCTCATTTTTTTGAATCATCTGCATCAGGTACACGTTTTCGAAATCCGTTTCATTTTTAATCCATGCAATCAGTTTGCCGGCTATTTCGTAGCCGCAGCTGGCGAAGAGTTTGAGGCTGGGTTCGTTGCGCTCGGGCACATACGCGTATATCTGCTTCAACCGCAAAAAGCGGAAGGCATATTCCCTCATCAGGCTCAGCGCTTCGGTGGCCAGTCCGTGGCGGCGGTAGGGTTCGTCTATCAGGATGCCGATTCCCGCACGGTCGTTCGTCGGGTCAAAATCATACAGGTCAACCGTTCCCACGGTTGCGTTATTCGCTTTCAGGACGGCCATCAGCCGCAGCTGGCGCGACTGGAAAATATCCTGCCGCGCGTCCGACAGATAGGCCCTCAGCGAAAATCGCGAGTAGGGCGCCAGCGTACTCCCGTAACGCCACAGGCGGGTATCGTTTTCCCACCTGTACAGGATGTCCAGGTCTTCCGGTTCCATGGCTCTTAATTGAACCGTTTCGTTTTCGAGCAGTTTCACGGTGATTACAGTTTGATTGAATCATTAAAATCCACACGGTTGATGATGGAACGCCCCAGCGTGACCTCGTCGGCATACTCGATTTCGTCGCCGACGGCCACGCCGCGGGCAATGATGGTCACTTTCACGCCGTGGGGCGCCAGCTTGCGGTAGATAAAGAAATTCGTCGTATCGCCTTCCATCGTGGCGCTGAGCGCGAGCATGACTTCCCGGATTTCGCCGGTCGCCACGCGCTGCACCAGACTGTCAATCTCCAGGTCGGACGGGCCAATGCCGTCCATCGGCGAAATGATGCCGCCCAGCACGTGGTAAAGGCCCTGAAACTGCGCCGTGTTTTCGACGGCCATCACTTCCCGGACGTTTTCCACCACGCAAATCAGCGAACGGTCGCGCTTCGGGTCTGCACAGATGGCGCAGTGGCCTTCGTCGCAGATGCTGTGACATTCCCGGCAGTATTTCACGTCCTCGCGCAGGGCCGACAGCGCCGACGTCAGCCGCAGCGTATAGCCGGCATCGCGGCGCAGCATGTACAGCGCCAGCCGCAGCGCCGTTTTCCGGCCAATCCCCGGCAGCGCGGCCAGTTCGTTGACGGCATTTTCCAGTAAAGCGGATGGATATTTCCGGTTCATGGGTCGTTGACGGGTAATTCCCGACCGGCGTACATCCGCTCGTAATAGTTAATGTAATCGCCTTTCGTGATTTCCTCCACCCAGTCCTGATGCTCCAGATACCAGCGTACCGTTTTCAGGATGCCCGTTTCAAAGTCCGTTTCGGGCGTCCAGCCCAGTTCGCCCGTAATCTTTGCCGGGTCAATGGCATAACGCCGGTCGTGTCCCGGACGGTCTTTCACGAACGTAATCAGGCCGTCGTTTATCCACTCGACGGAGAGCAGGCCGTCCGGCCCTTTTTCCCTTTTCTTCAGCGCGCCGCGATATTCCGGCACCTCGACGAGCAGCCGGCGAACGGTTCGAATCACCGTGCGGACGATTTCAATGTTCTGCCGCTCATTGTGTCCGCCCACGTTATAGGTTTCGCCGGCCCGGCCCCGGTGGATTACCGCGTCAATCGCCCGGCAGTGGTCTTCCACATACAGCCAGTCGCGCACGTTCGTCCCGTCGCCGTACACCGGAAGGTTTTTCCCTTCCAGAATATTCTTGATGAGCAGCGGAATGAGTTTTTCCGGGAAATGATACGGGCCGTAGTTGTTGGAACAGCGGGTGATGCTGACGGGCATCCGGTAGGTGTCGGCATACGCCTTTACGAACAGGTCGGCGCCGGCTTTGGAGGCGCTGTAGGGACTGTGGGGGTCAATCGGCGTCGTTTCCCGGAAATAATCCTCCGCGCCCAGGCTGCCGTACACTTCATCGGTAGAGACCTGATGAAAACGTACGCCCGCCCGCCACGCCGGATAGCCGGCTTCGTCCTTTCCGGTCACCCAGGCTCTGCGGGCGGCCTCCAGCAGGTTTTGCGTCCCGAGAATATTGGTCTCCAGAAACAGCCGGGGATTTTCAATGCTGCGGTCAACGTGACTTTCCGCCGCAAAATTGACCGCACATTCGACGTCATATTCCGTAAAAAGACGTTCCGCCAGCGGACGGTCGCCAATATCGCCCCTGACGAATATGCACCGCTTGCCGTCAATGTCTTCGCGGACAGTTCCCAGATTGCCCGCATAGGTCAGCGCGTCCAGAATCACGATTCGCGCCTCCGGATGAGCGGACAGCATGTACTTTACAAAACCGGCGCCGATAAATCCCGCGCCGCCGGTTACCAGATAGGTTTTCATTGCATTTCTCTTTTATATCATTCAAAATTCAGTTCCGCCTCTTTCAGCAGCGGCAGTTTCACATCTTTTCCGGAGAGAATCGGAGCTTCCGTCCCGGTCCGTTTCCAGTCGATTTCAATGGCCGGGTCGTCGAAGCGGATGCCGCGTTCATACGCCGGCGCATACGGGCTGTCAACCTTGTAGGTGAAGACGGCCGTCCCGCTCAGGACGTGAAACCCGTGAGCAAATCCCTTCGGAATAAACAGTTGCAGTTTGTTTTCCCCGGACAGTTCGACGGCAAACGCTTTCCCGAAAGTCGGCGAATGACGGCGGACATCCACGGCCACATCCAGCACCGTACCCTGTATCACGCGCACCAGTTTGGCCTGTGAACAGGGCGCCAGCTGATAGTGCAACCCGCGGAGCACACCCTTTACCGAACAGGATTCATTGTCCTGCATGAAGGCAACACGGCCGATATGTCGTTCAAAGTCATCCTGTCTGTACGTTTCCACAAAATAACCTCTGCTGTCCCTGAACACCTCCGGTTCCAGCAGCCAGACACCGGCAATCGCTGTTTCAATATAATTCATGCTCAAAATCATTATTCAATATTGCGAACAAAGGAACTGTTTTTCCCGCAAATATGCAACATGGGGTGCGACATTTTGAATTGCATCCATTTGGAAGACTTTGCTGCAACGAAATCCGTTCCGGATTTCAATCATCGGGCACGTGTGCCCAGCTATCGGGCACATGGCCCCAGTCATCGGGCACGTGTGCCCAATCATCGGGCACGTGTGCCCAGTCGTCGGGCACGTGTGCCCAGTCATCGGGCACATGTGCCCGGTCGTTGGGCACATGTGCCCGGTCGTCGGGCACATGTGCCCAACTGTCGGGCACGTGTGCCCGGTCATTGTGCGGCAGCTTATGTTCATGCACAAAGTCTTTTGGATACTTCGGATTTATTCTCCGGATATGGCATTTCGAAATGCACCCTTATATCCGGTATTGCGCCGGAGGATGGGTTTCTCCAGCAGATGCCAGGACAGGCAGGCCAGTCCTGAAACGGTACAGAAACAGACCGGAAACAGACAGGCAGGATGGTTTTTGAGCCAGTCAACACCTAAGAATAACTGTAACACCGGAAAATGATACAGGTAGAATCCGTACGAAAAATCGCCGTAACGCGAAACGGCTGCCAGTTTCCCGAAATGGTAGGCAAACGACACAATCAGTATGGCAAATGCTATCGGGTACAGCGCTTCAATCATCCAGTGCCCGATAAAAAAATACCTCAGCAGGAAAATAGCGGCTGCCACAGGCAGCAGCCACCGGATATGACGTTTCGTAATGAAATCGAAATAGAAGAGGAGGAAGATGCCCGCCACGAAAAAACGGATTTGCCCCAAAAACTGCCGTTCCAGTATCAGGTACAGTTCATTCCCCGAAGATTCGTACAGAAGCGACATGCCGCGGTCAAACAGACAGGACAGTATGTACACGGCCCCCAGAACAGGGGCAGGTCGCTTTCGCAGGAAAAGCGCCAGTAACGGAACAACCGCATATAAGGCCAGTTCCACCTTGATCGTCCACAGTGCGCCGTTAACGGGTTGATCCGCAAATACGCCGGGCAGGGCAGGCTGAAGAAAATTCATGAAGGACAGGTTGGCAACCAGATATTTATAAAACCTCCTGTCCGTAAAATATTCCTGAAAGGAAAGCGTACCCGCCAGAGACAGAAGCAGTGCACAGGCCACTACGACAAAGACGTATGCCGGCACAATCCGCCGGATACGTTTCCGGCAGTAATCCCGCAGGCCGGCGCTCCGGTAATAGCTTCTCGTAATCAGGAAACCGCTGATGATAAAGAATCCGGCAACGCCCATCGCCGAAGAAACCGGCCACCACACGGTCACGGGCGCCAGTTCGCCGAAATGAGCCATAAACACGGAAAAGGCAAAAAACAGCCGCAGAAAATCGAATCCGTTCCTTTTGGCAATCTCCGGAGAAAAAACAGGCTGGACCATGCGAGTCACAAACAGGGATTGTCTGACAGGAATAACATGATATATCCGTCGTTACGGTTATTGTACGATGGCAATCTTTGCGACCGCGCTTTCCCGGGCGCCGGGCGTCGAAGCCAGCACCAGGTAAATGCCGGTTGCTACGCGGTTACCGCTCCGGTTGCGGCAGTTCCAGGCCATCTGCCCGCCGGCCGACCGGCCCTGATAAATCAGATTGCCGGACAGATCGGTAATTTTCACGTTGGAATCGGCGACCAGTCCGGTGATGATGACTTGATCGTCAACCGCCAGCCGCACCGGATTGGGCCAGGCATACACGTCGGAGTAATGTTCGCCGGCTGCTACGGCTTCGCCCCGGTAGGAAATCAGTCCCATGTCGGTACCGAAAAAGACCTCGCCCGTTTCGTGATTGATGGCAATGCTGAGGATATTGTTGGAATACAGCGGCGAATTGTCCGTATTGAAATGGAGGAGCGTTTCCGAACCGTCCGGACTGACCAGAAAAACACCCGAACCGGTCGTTCCGATCCATTTCCGGTTACCGCCGTCCACCGCCAGGGCATGTACCTCCTCGCCATTCAGGAAATAATACCGCTGCTCGCTGTCCGTTTCGTCAACCCGTACGATTTGGGTACAGTAGAGGTTGTCCGGATTTTCAATGGCGCGCGTCGGCGTCGAACAGATAATCGGGCCTTTGTTGGTGCCGATCCAGATTTCCCCTTTCAAATCCTCGACCATGCAATAGTAGGCGCTGGCGTCCACGGCGCTGCCGGAAGCGCCTTTAAACGACGGGAAATAGTGGGCGACATCGTCCGAAGCGTCGTCTATCGTGCCTTTGTCGTCGAAGACAAGGATGCCGGGCGAATTGCTGCTGTGGGGCACGTTGACCCATTTGTGGCCTTTGGATGTGATCAGAATCCGGTCGACAAAGTATGCCTGACTGATGCCGGGATAGTAGAGTGAAACCCATGTGCCGTCGGCCTTCCGGACAACAATCCCGTTATCGACCTCGCTGTTTGTCATCCAGAGGTTTTTGTCCCGGTCGTAGCTGAAACCCTGCACGCGGATGTAATGTGCTTCCTGACTTCCGGGGAGGGTCGTCTGCAAGGCGCTGTTCCTGTTGTCAAGTAACCGGACGAAGGCATTGTCCTTAAATTCCAGTACGCCTTCGCCGCAGGTGCCGACGAAAAAGTGCGTCTCGTCGTCGGGATCAATTACAACGGCGTTATAGTCCCGACAGGCGAACCCGACTTTCTGATCAACCGCCGTTTCGTCGAAGTTGAACCATTCCCCTTCATGAAAGGTCATTAATGTGCCCGGATTACGGTAGCGGGTGGTTTTGGAACGTCCGCCGCCGGCAATCCATAACTTTCCGTTGTGGAAGGTCAGGAATCCGGCAAGGTTCCGTTTCGGGCCTCCGAGGTTGAGGCCGGAAACGACGGTTTCGTATTCGTTTGCAGCTTTTCTCCGGATGCCGGTCAGTCCCCCGACGCCGGAGGCAAGCCAGCAGGTGCCGCCGTCCGTCAGGCCGGAGACGTCGCTGACCGTTCCCGCATTGACGGCCTCGCTGCGGCTCAGCGATTCGAACAGGAACAGACCGGAAGACGTGTACGCAACCAGCCGGCCGGCAATCCGTTTCATGCCGTTCAGCGACGTATGCCTCATCAGCGTCCTGACTTCGCCTCCCGGCTCCAGGCTGTATACGCCGCTGCCGTTTATCCGGAAACAGAGCCGTCCTTCAAACTCGCATAACTGACGGATATTCTTCGCATCAAATTCGGCAGGCAACGGCTGCACGTTCCAGTTGTGAACGTCGGGCAGGTTGTCACTCAGGGAAGCCTTGAGGAGGCCGTTTTCGGTGGAGGCATAGATGGTTTCGCCCTGTATGCAGACGCCGTATACGGCCA
>JAISEZ010000125.1 GCA_031263835.1 Tannerella sp. | reverse complement strand
CTGCCCCTCACGGACGAAGACCGGGACAGGAACCTGTATGTGGAGGCGCTGAACGGGGATGATTCGGTTATCTTCAAGCAGTTCGACCGGGTGCCCTATACGGGCGACAGCATCGAAGTGACATTTTATCCCGAAGGCGGCTACCTGGTGGAGGGGCAGCCGAACGTCGTCGCTTTCAAGGCGCTCTACAGGGACGGTCGGCCGGCGGAAATCCGGGGAAATATCGTCACGTCCGACAGTACGCTCCTCACGCAGTTCGCCACCGCGCACGAAGGGATGGGCCTGTTTTTCCTGCTGCCGGAGAAGGATAAAACCTGCTATGCCGAATATGAATCGGGAGATAAGCGGTACCGTATGCAGCTGTCCGGTTTCAAATGGAATCCGTTTTCGCTTCACAGCGTGTGGAGAAACGGCAAACTGTTGATCTCCGTAAACCGCGAAAAGGACGCCCGGCTGCCCGCGATGTACCTGCTGGTGCACTGTCGCGGGGACATGCTTTATTTCGGACGGTGGGATGAAGACAAACCCCTTCTCTCCCTGGAAAAGGAGCTGCTGCGTACAGGTGTGAATCACCTGATCCTTTTAAGCGGGGATTACCGGCCCCTCAGCGAACGGCTTGTTTTCTGCAACAAAAACGACCATCTCCGCCCGGAAATCAAAACGGACAAACCTGCGTACCGGAAAAGGGAGCCGGTTATCCTCGACATTTCCCTTGACGGGGCGACGGCGCTTGAAGACAGTCTCTTTTACGGCGGCGACGACGAAGGAATGATGAACCTGGAACTCCCCGAAATAGTCGTAACGAGCAAACGCATCCGGCGGAAATCGAAACGCCCCGGCACGTACGGCCCCGACCTGGCCGTCTCCGTAACAGCCGACAACGAGGTGCAGATAGACACGACGACAAATATCCTGACGGAGATCCTGCTGGAATCGGAACTCGCAGGTACGGTCGCCAATCCGGCCTGGTATTTCGGCAACAGCCCGGGCGCTGAAGCCGGCGCCGACCTGCTGATGATGACGCACGGCTGGACGAGGTACGACATACCGAAAGCCATGCGCGGCGAATGGACTGTTCCGGAGATTGACGCCGAGACCTCGCAGACGCTTTCGGGCAGGGTGCAGGGAAAACTTATCCCGCGCGCCGTCCCGAATACGGAAGTATCCGTCATGTCCTACTGGGGAAAAGAAAAATATTACGACATCACGAAGACGGACAAAAACGGGCTGTTCCGGTTTGAAGACTTTGAACTGCCGGACAGCTCGGAGATTGTCATCCAGGCCTTAAAGGGCGAGAAAAGGAAAAAAGGAATGCTCGAAGTCGTCACGGACACCGTCGAATACCCTTTAGCCGGCGATTTCGGCTTCCCGCAATACCGCATAAAAACGTCCGGCGCCTTTATCGAACAGTTAATAGCCGCAACAGACCGGCGGTACTCATTCGTCAACGGCGAACGGATGATCACATTGCCGGAAGTGATCGTCAAAGCCAGGAATCCCAACCGGAAACCCCAGAAGGAAAACGTCTACCATACCCGGCCGGACTTTTTCCTGACAGCCGGCGACATAAAAGAAACCGGGATCACCGACCTCCTGACGCTCATCTCGACACTCCCCTACGTAACCGTCAGGCACCGTGGCTGGCAGACGTCGATAGAAACCTTTATACCCGGCGGTTTTACAGGCAGCGGCCGGACAGAGGCGACACTTGCCATTAACGGCATCGTGTTTCAGGACGACGTAACAAGTCCGCTTTCAGCGCTCTCACTGGTCAATATAAACGAGATTGCCGAAATCCACCTGATTGTCGATCCCGGCAAGTTATGGACCGCGCAACAGGCAGTCGGATTCATCAACGTTGTACCCATGAATAACATAGGAGAAAAACCTTCCGCCGGAGGAGGAACGCCCACACCCGGCGGCCTCATCAACATAATAACCAAAGACGGGAAATTCTACGACCGCCGGCAGCGCTTCCATTTCAAATCCCTCATGCCCCTGGGATACGCCACGCCGGCAGCCTTCTATTCCCCCGGGTACGACCCTCCCGGCGCACCCGCCGGCGACCCTCCCGACCTGCGCGCCACCATCTACTGGCAGCCGGACGTAACCGTTACCGGAGACGATAAAGCCTCCCTCCGTTTTTATACCGCCGACACGCCCACCACCTGTTCCGTCGTCATGCAGGGAATCTGCCCGAACGGAACACTGATCTACCGGCATGAAAAAGCGATTGTGAGCGTCGGGAAATAGAAGAGTTGATGTTCAGGATACAGTTATACAGGAAGCTTAAAGTGGATGAATATTAAAAACAGTATACACATGAAAAAATTAATCGGAATATCATTATTGGGCATGACTGTGGCGGCGCAGGCCGTCGACCGTCCCAACATCATCATCATCCTGACCGACGACATGGGTTTCGGGGACGTCGGCGCGTATGGCGGCAAGTTTGTCCCCACGCCCAACATCGACCGGATGGCGGACGAAGGCATCCGGTTTACGCAATACTACAGCGCCGCCCCGATCAGTTCGGCATCAAGGGCGGGATTGCTGACCGGCATTCATCCGGCAAGCCTGCATATTACCAGCTATCTCCAGACGCGTGAAGGCAACCGGGCAGCCGAAATGGCCGATTTCCTCGACCCCGCTGTGCCGACGCTGCCGCGCACCCTGCAGGCGGCGGGTTATAAAACGGGGCATTTCGGCAAATGGCATCTGGGCGGCGGACGCGATGTGAAAAACGCCCCGTCCATCACCGAATACGGTTACGACGAGTACGTCAGCACTTACGAAAGCCCCGATCCCGACCCGCTCATCACGGCTGCCGACTGGATCTGGTCGGCGAAAGACAGCGTCAAGCGATGGAACCGTACAGCTTATTTCGTTGACAAAACGCTTGACTTCCTGGCGCGAAACAGCGGACAGCCCTGCTTCGTCAATCTCTGGCCCGACGACATGCACACGCCCTGGGTGGGCAACGCCGAAGAACAGCAACTGTTTCCCGACGGCGAGAACAGCGAAAAGAATTTCCGTACCGTCCTGATCGAATACGACCGGCAGACAGGACGCCTGCTGGCCGGATTGAAAGAATTGGGTATCGACAAAAACACCATCGTCATCTTCACAAGCGACAATGGTCCGGCCCCGAGTTTTCGCGGCAGCCGCGCCGGCAATTATCGCGGTTGCAAGGCGTCGCTCTATGAAGGCGGCATGCGCATGCCGTTTATCGTCTGGAGTCCCGACCATTTGATCCCGCGGGCCAAAGTTGACAGCACGTCCGTCATCAGCGCGCTTGACATATTTCCCGCCCTGTGCGGCATGGCGAATGTAGAACTGCCCGTCCGTTACGAAAGCGACGGCACGGACATGAGCCAGGCCCTCGCCGGCAACCCCGGACAGCGTGACAGGGCGATTTTTTGGGAATACAGGCGAAATGACAGCAAAGCCTTCCCCCGGCCGGCGGATAAGGACGTCAGTCCGAACCTGGCCGTGCGCGAAGGCGACTGGAAACTGTTGATTAATGCCGACGGAACCGGCTTAATGCTCTACAATCTTCACGAAGATCCGCGGGAAACCGTGAATCTCGGCGAAAAATACCCCGACAGGGCTGCCGGACTCAAAGAAAAGGTCTTGCAGTGGCGAAACTCATTGCCCCCACTGGAAAAGTGAACCTGTGATTCTAAAAATTCATTACCTTTACGACGGAAAAAAAATTGAGCAATGCAACAGCAGGAACAGACACGCGGGCAGCATTCCCGCAACGGCGGCGGATGGTACGGCGACGGTCGACGGAACGTCCGGCAGTCGCCATGCCCGGGGATTTCCGGTATGGACACAGCGCAATTCGGGGACGGCGCCGGGCGGGGAGGGAAGCAACCTCCGCGCAGGCGCTCTATGGACTGCGCCGCACCCTGTCGTAATGGAAGACGAACGGTACCCGTTCCGTATTCCGATTACCGCAAATGCGGTAATCGAAATACAGTCCATATTCCGATTACCGCAAATGCGGTAATCGGAATACAGTCCACATTCCGATTACCGCAAATGCGGCGATCGGAATACAGTCCGCATTCCGATTACCGCAAATGCGGTAATCGGAATACAATCCACATTCCGATTCCCGCAAATGCGGTAATCGCAATACAGTCCGCATTCCGATTACCGCAAATGCGGCGATCGCAATACAGTCCGTATTCCGATTACCGCAAATGCGGTGATCGCAATGCCGTCGGTATTCGCACCGTCAACATGGAAATCTGTAATTCGTTATACTGTGCACGGCCTGGTTTTGTGCATTACACGCCATGTCCTCTGCTCAGCGCAGTCTCCAGCCGGCGTAGCATCCCCCCAGGACTTAAAGACTTAAAGACTTCAGGACTCAAAGACTTCCAATCCCCGGAGGGCAATGCACAAAACCATACCGTGCAAAGAATAAATATAAAATAATGAAAAATGTATATCATCTCTTACCGCTGACAACCCTTGCCGCCATATCGGCAAATTCATGTAGCAGCGCCGACAGCCGCAGGGACGAACGCCCCAACATGATCGTTATCCTGGCCGATGACATGGGCTATTCCGACGTCGGCTGCTATGGCGGCGAAATAGAAACGCCGAACATCGACCGGCTGGCGCAAAACGGCTTGCGCTACCGGCAGTTCTACAACTGCGCCCGCAGCTGTCCCACCCGTGCATCCCTCCTGACCGGACTCTATCCGCACCAGGCCGGAATGGGATGGATGGCCGCCGCCGACATGCAGCGTCCGCCCTGTCAGGGATACCTGAACCGGCAATGCGTCACCCTTGCCGACGTGCTGCAATCAGCCGGATATTACACCTGTATGAGCGGCAAATGGCACGTAAGCAGCGACCGCCAAAACAATGGCCGGATGAAAGACAACTGGCCTCTCCAGCGCGGCTTCAACCGCTTCTACGGCATCACAGGCGGCGCCTCAAACTATTTTAAGGTGCATTACACCAACGACAACGGGCAGGGCGAATCACCCGACGACGGCGCCTTCTATTTTACCCATGCCATCAGCGACAGCGCCGCAGCCTTCATCCGCCGGCACGATTACCGGCAGGCGCCGATCTTCCTCTACGCCGCATACACCGCCGCTCACTGGCCCCTTCACGCCCTCCGGAAAGATATAGACAAATACCGCGAACGGTATAAAAAAGGCTGGGACGTCCTCCGCGAAGAACGCTTCGAACGCCAGAAAAAGACGGGCCTCTTCCCTGCCGGCGCCGTCCTCTCGCCCCGCGACGAAAACGTCCCCGCATGGAACAGCCTCCCGCCGGAACAGCAGCAGGAATTTGCCATGCGAATGGCCATCTATGCCGCTCAAATAGACGCAATGGATCAGGGCATCGGACGCATCCTGCAATCGCTGAAAGACCGTGGACAGCTGGAAAACACCCTGATCATGTTCCTGAGCGACAACGGCGCCTGCGCGGAATTTGTCAGCAGCGGACAAAGAAAAGAAGTGGACGGCAAGGCAGACACGTACGAAAGCTACCGCATCAACCGGGCAAACCTGAGCAGTACGCCATACAGGGAATACAGGCATTTTACCGGCGAAGGCGGAATCGCAACCCCGCTGATCGTCCATTATCCGAACGGCATCAGTCGGAAACTGAACAATACCCTTGTCGATGAATACGGACACCTGATCGACATCATGGCAACCTGCGCCGACGCCGGCAAAGCCGTTTACCCCGAATACAGTAAGGGACACGCCATCGTTCCCATGCAGGGAGTAAGCCTGACCCCCAACTTTTCGGGACAGCGGACAGGCAGAGGCCCGACTTACTGGGAACATGAAGGCAACATCGCCCTGCGCGACGGCAAATGGAAAATCGTCACCAGAACAGGAGAAGGAAACCCGTTTGATCCTGCTTCCGTAAAACTCTGCGATATGGAAGCCGATCCGACGGAAATGAACGACCTGTCGCGCATGGACCCGCAAAGAACGGAACAGATGTTTGCCGCATGGAACAAATTCTCTGCACCGGCCTGTATCCGGCACGGCATGGCGTATTTCAAAACCATAAACCCTGTATAATATGAGTACTTATCTAAAAACTTTGTCCACCGCTGTTGCCGGAATAGCAACAGCCCATTTAGCCGTAGCGACTCAGCCCAAAGTCGATAACCGTCCCAACATCCTGGTCATTCTGGCCGATGATCTTGGCTATTCGGATCCGGGCTGCTACGGCGGAGAAATACAAACGCCCAACCTTGACGCTTTGGCGAACAACGGATTGAGATTCTCCCGCTTTTATAACGCCAGCCGTAGCTGTCCCACGCGGGCCTCGTTGCTGACCGGATTATATCAGCATCAGGCCGGTATAGGACGCATGACCTTCGATGCCCGTCAGCCCGGCTACCGCGGCACAATGACACACGACGGCGTAACCATCGCCGAAGTGCTCGCCCGGGCAGGCTATCAGACCGGAATGGCAGGAAAATGGCATGTAGCCGAAACGCCTTTGCGCGACGATCAGCGGCAATGGCTGGCACACCGGGTCTATCATGACACCTTCGCTCCCATAGAAAATTATCCGACCCGTCGCGGCTTTCAGCAATTCTATGGAACCATTTACGGCGTGGTCAATTATTTTGACCCTTTCAGCCTTGTCAATGGTGAAGAACCGGTGAAGGACGTGCCCGGCGACTACTACAGCACCATCGCCCTGTCCGACAGCGCCGTCGCTTACATTCATCGCTATTCCGAAAGCGATCGGCCCTTTTTCCTGTATCTCTCCTTTCATTCGCCACACTGGCCGCTTCACGCCTTGCCCGAAGACATTAAAAAGTATGAAGACACGTACAAAGTCGGATGGGAAAAAATCAGACAGGAAAGATACGAACGTATCAAACAGCTGAAAATTTTTGAGAATGCCCGTGACTTTTTATCCCCGCGACAGTTTACCGATGCATGGGATGATAATCCCTCGCAGGAATGGGATGCCCGGGCAATGGCTGTTCACGCGGCAATGGTCGACCGGATGGATCAGGAAATAGGAAAAGTGGTACAGGCCTTGAAACAGTCGGGCGCATTCGACAATACACTGATCCTGTTCATGTCCGACAACGGTTGCAGTAATGAAGTATGCCAGTCGATGACGGAAGGTGAAAACGACCGGCCGGCCGAAATGCGCAACGGCGAAAAAATCATATACCCCCGCAACAAAGACGTCCTGCCCGGCCCGCAAAACACTTACGCCTCCATAGGCGCTCGCTGGGCGAATGTTGCCAATACGCCTTTCCGTTTCTGGAAAGCCAAAGCGTATGAAGGAGGAATATGTACCCCCATGATTGCCCACTGGCCTGAAGGCATCAAACAGAACAGGGGCGCCGTCACCGCACAGCCGGGACACGTCATTGATGTCATGGCGACTTGCCTGGAACTGTCCGGAGCCACTTACCCGACGGAATACCGGCACAACAAAATCATTCCTTACGAAGGCAAAAGCCTGGTGCCGATATTCATCGAGGGTGAACGGGAAGGACACGCGGAACTGTGCTTCGAACATTTTGACGAAATGGCGCTGATTGATGCCTCCGGCTGGAAAATCGTAAAACCTAAAAACGCCCCCCAATGGGAACTTTACAATTTGAATGACGACCGTTCCGAAATGCACGATCTGGCCGCCCGCTACCCCGACCGGGTAGCCGAAATGGAAGCCCGGTATCTGGCATGGGAAAAAAGAACCCTGGTCGTCCCCCGTCCGTAAAACCGTTAATCCCCAAACCTGTGAATACCCTAAAGATTTCTTTAAACCTGCTGCTGGCGTCTTCCGGACTGTCTGCTCAACCAACTCATCCTGCCCGGTAAAAATGAGAGCATGAACATCCAAAATGCTGTCCTCTTATATTATCCCTCCGATCCGTTGGAAACCGTCAATGTCATTACCGGCCATCCGCAGGAAGCTGCACGATTGCAGAACGTGACGGAAAAATTTGATGCTATGGAACCTGACCTCAAAGTCGCTCCCTTCAACGAAGGACGGAAAGGATTTGTCGCCCCCCATGAATGAAAAATTGAAAAAGATTAAACACTGAAATATGATGCAAAACTTTATCTTCAACAACGTGCCGCAAATGCTGATACTCGGCACAACAGCAACGCTGGCGACAGGCGCCCGTACACTGCAGGCAAAAAACCCGGCGAAACCCAACATCGTCGTCATTCTGGCCGACGACCTTGCCACGAACGAATTAGGCTGCTACGGCGGACAAAACATCCCTACGCCCAACATCGACCGGATAGCCGGAGAAGGCGTGCGGTTTACGCACAATTTTGCCTCGTGCGCAATGAGCGTGCCGATCAGGGCTTCGCTGTATACGGGACTGTATCCCGTACGGCACGGCTCGTTCCGCAATCACAAAAATTCATTCCCTGATATCCAAAGCATCACGACCTGGCTCCCGGCAGCAGGTTATCGTGTGGGGCGGACGGGGAAAAGGCATACGCAACCCCACCTGGTTTACGACTTCGAAGAAGTACCCGGCTTTGAAACAGACTGCGTTTATCCGTCGGCAAACTATACCACTGCCGGGATAAAAGAATTCATCACGAACAGCGATCAGCCCTGTTGCCTGTTTGTCTGCAGCACCAATCCGCACGTCCCGTGGACGGAAGGCGACCGCAGCAAAATTGACGCGGACAAGATCATCCTGCCACCCAATCTGGTTGACAATCCGGAAACGCGGCGGCTATACCGCGACTTCCTGGCCGAAGTCGGCGCACTGGACGAACAGGTCGGCGCCGTACTCAAAACGCTCGAAGAAACCGGCCGGCTAAACAGGACGCTCGTGATGTTTCTCGGCGAACAGGGCCCGCAGTTTCCTTTCGGCAAATGGACGTGTTATAATTTCGGGCAACACAGCGCATTGGTAGCGCGTTATCCGGAGAAAATCAAAGCCGGAACGGTAACCGACGCAATCGTGCAGTACGAAGATGTTCTGCCAACGCTGCTCGAACTTGCAGGCGGCGCTCCCGTCGACGGAATAGACGGATGGAGCTACCTGCCTGTGCTCTTCGACGGAGAACGGGAACACCGGCAGTGGGCTTACGGCATCCACAACAACATCCCGGAAGGCACATCCTATCCCATCCGCAGCATTCAGGATAAACGCTACAAATTGATCATTAACCTGACGCCCGAAGTCCCCTATTTCGAGAAACACATGATGAACGTGAACGACACGGAACAGGTATGGGCAAGCTGGACGGAAAGCGCCGGAACCGGCAGCGTCGCCCGGGAAACCGTCAACAGGTTTACCATCCGCCCCGCCATCGAATTTTATGACCTGGAAACCGACCCGTGGGAACTGACAAACCTTGCCGGCGACAGGCTGCATGCCAAAAGAATAGCCGAAATGAAAATCGAACTCGAAAAATGGATGCAACAGCAAGGCGACCGGGGCGCCGAACTGGATAAACCCTAATTAGTGTCTGTCTATAAAGTCTCGTTTTTTCAGTTTTTATTGTTACCCTACCGAGGTGTTTTTTTGTCAATCTCATGCCAATCTCATCAAAAATCGGAAGGCAGACTAAACGTA
>JAISEZ010000154.1 GCA_031263835.1 Tannerella sp. | reverse complement strand
CCCTTAAAATAATCCGGTTATCATTTTTTTTCCGTCATCATAGGCGCTAATGAATAAAAAAGCCGTATCTTTGACGGGTAATTTCGATTAAACATGATTTTTTCAAAGTTGACAGCTATTTCTCCTGTGGATGGGCGCTATCGGGATCAGACGGATGCTTTGGCATCCTATTTTTCCGAGTTTGCATTGATTCGCTACCGGACACGGGTGGAAATTGAGTATTTCAACATGCTTGCCGGCTTTTTGCCCCCATTGAAACCGTTGGACACGGATGAAACCAGGGCGACGTTGCGACGGATTTATCTTGATTTTTCCCTTGACGACGCGTCCCGAATCAAAACGATCGAACGGATCACCAGCCACGATGTGAAAGCAGTCGAATATTTCATCAAGGAAAAATTCGATGCGCTTTCGTTGCAGGATTACAGGGAGTTTATTCATTTCGGGCTGACGTCGCAGGACATTAACAATACGGCGGTCCCCCTTTCGCTGAAAGAAGCGCTGGCAAAGGTGTATTACCCCGAACTGCAGGAAGTAATTGACGCATTGAAAGAATATGCCGAAAGCTGGAAAGACATCCCGATGCTGGCAAAAACGCACGGTCAACCGGCCTCGCCGACCCGGCTGGGCAAAGAAATACAAGTGTTTGTTTACCGCCTGGAAGAACAGGTCAGGGCCTTGAAGCAAATCCCGATATCCGCCAAGTTCGGCGGTGCCACCGGAAACTTCAACGCACATCATGCCGCCTACCCCGGATACGACTGGAAAGCCTTCGCCGACCGCTTTGTCAACGGCGAACTGGGATTGAAACGCGAGGAATGGACGACGCAGATATCCAATTACGACCATCTGGCGGCGCTGTTCGACGGACTCAGGCGGGTCAATGTGATTTTGACGGATCTGAGCCGCGACTTCTGGCAATATATCTCCATGGAGTATTTCAAGCAGAAAATCAAGGCCGGCGAAGTCGGTTCGTCCGCAATGCCGCACAAAGTCAATCCGATTGATTTTGAAAATGCGGAGGGAAACCTGGGCATGGCCAATGCCATCCTGACACACCTGAGCATGAAACTGCCCGTTTCGCGCCTGCAGCGGGATTTGACGGATTCGACCGTACTGCGGAATGTCGGCGTGCCGCTGGCGCACATCGAAATTGCACTGAAAAGCTTAACAAAAGGACTGAACAAACTGTTGTTACAGAAAGAAGTTTTGTATCGCGAGCTGGATGCGCGCTGGGCAGTCGTGGCGGAAGCGATTCAGACCATTTTGCGCAGGGAAGGTTATCCGGCGCCGTATGAAGCGCTGAAGGCGTTGACGCGCACGAATGAAGAAATCACCGGCCCGTCGATCGCGCAGTTCATTCAGTCACTGCAACTGAACGAGGCGGTGAAAGAGGAACTCAGGGCGGTGACGCCTCATAATTATGTGGGAATTTAATGTATTTATAATTAATAATAATGTGAAAGTAAGAAGAGCAATCGTGAGACTGCAGAAGTTTAATCTCAAATTGATGTAAAGAAAAAAATGGGAACAGAAGAAAAAGAAGGAACTGAAATGTATCCGAAAAACAGTATCCCGGAAAACCAGCGGGAAGATGCGGGTTCGCAGGAACGAAATTATGAAAGGAAACCAGCCTATCATGCAAGCAGGGACGGCAGCGGCTACCAGACGTATGACAGCAACCGGCCGTCAACAGGACGCCGTCCGCGTATCAAGGACAGCCGGAGTATGAATTATAACCGAATTCCTTACGGGGGCGGAGATTACAGAGCCGGCGACAACCGGGAGACAGGACGTTATAACTATCCTCCGCAATCGTCCGGAGGTATGGATGAAAGACGTTCCTATCCTCCGCAATCGTCCGGAGGTATGGAAGAAAGGCGTCCCTATCCTCCGCAGTCATCCGGCATGGATGAAAGGCGTCCCTATCAGCAGCCGTCGCGTCCGGTACAGCCGTATGGAGGGGGACAGCCGTACGGAGGAGGCGGTGAACGGAGGGAATATCCGCCCCGTTCGGGGCGTCCGGATATGGACAGGGGGTATCAAAAACGGGAACGGGTCGGCGGCGGCTATGAAGGCAATCGTCCTCCGTACGCGCACCCCGGCCGTCCCGGCGGCGCCCGTCCTCCGGGCGAGAGGGGGCCGGGCAGACGCCCGCAACCGCGTCCCGGATATAACCCGAATGCCAAGTACAACTATCAGAAACAGCTGAAGTACAAGGAAGCCCTGACGGATCCGAACGAACCCATCCGCCTGAACAAGTTTCTGGCGAATGCCGGCGTCTGTTCGCGTCGCGAGGCCGATGAATTTATTCAGGCCGGCGTCGTGAGAGTCAACGGAAGTGTGATTACGGAACTGGGCACCAAAATTACGCGGCAGGACGCCGTATTGTTCCACGACCGGCACGTGCAGATTGAAGGCAAACTGTACATCCTGCTGAACAAGCCGAAAAACTGCGTAACCTCGTCGGACGATCCCCAGGAACGCCGGACGGTGATGGATTTGGTGAGACACGCCTGCAAAGAGCGCATCTACCCCGTCGGACGCCTGGACCGGAATACGACCGGCGTACTGTTACTCACCAATGACGGCGACCTGGCATCCAAACTCACGCATCCTTCCTACAAGAAGAAAAAAATCTATCACGTATGGATTGACAAGGAAGTTGCCATCGAGGACATGGAGAAACTGGCTACCGGAATTGAACTGGACGACGGTGAAATCCATGCCGACGCCGTCAGCTATGCCGACGAAAGCGATAAAAAACAGGTAGGCATTGAGATTCATTCGGGACGGAACCGGATTGTGCGCCGCATGTTCGAAGCGCTCGGCTATCGTGTCGTAAGGCTGGACAGGGTGTATTTCGCCGGCCTGACGAAAAAGAACCTGGGACGCGGCAAGTGGCGTTACCTGAATGAAAAGGAAGTGAACATGCTCCGGATGGGCGCCTTTGAATAAGACGGATATGGAAAGGACAAGGATCGCAGATGCGCTGAAGACGGATGCGCAGGGCGCTGCCATGACCGTGAAAGGCTGGGTGCGCACCCGGAGAGGCAACAGGCAGGTACAGTTTATTGCGCTGAATGACGGTTCGACCATTCATGATCTGCAGATTGTGGCAGACACGGGGCGGTTTGGCGATGAGGAACTGAAAGCGGTTACCACGGGCGCATGCATCCGGGCGACCGGAAAGCTGGTGCCCTCGCAGGGACAGGGACAAAGCGTGGAACTGCAGGCGGACGAAATAGAAGTGTACGGCGGAGTTCCGGGCACGTATCCCCTGCAGAAAAAAGGCCATACGCTGGAATTTCTCCGCTCGATAGCCCACCTGCGCCCGCGGACAAACACGTTCGGCGCCATCTTCCGCATCGGCCACCACATGGCCATGGCGATCCATACCTTTTTCCATGAACGCGGATTCGTATATGTGCATACGCCGATCATCACCGCTTCCGACTGCGAAGGCGCCGGACAGATGTTTCAGGTCACGACCCTGAACCTGTATGACCTCCGGAAAGACGAAAACGGTTCCATCCTGTATGACCGCGACTTTTTCGGCAAGCAGACCGGCCTGACCGTCTCCGGACAGCTGGAAGGCGAACTGGCGGCGATGGGACTGGGCGCGATATACACGTTCGGGCCAACCTTCCGCGCCGAAAATTCCAATACCCCGCGCCATCTGGCCGAGTTCTGGATGATCGAGCCGGAGGTCGCCTTCAACGAGATTGAGGACAACATGCAACTGGCCGAAGACTTTATCAGGTATTGCGTGCAGTGGGCGCTGGATCATTGCCTCGACGACCTGCGTTTCCTGAGCGAACGGTTTGACAAAGAGCTGTTCGAACGGCTGAATTTCGTATTGAAACAGACGTTTGTGCGCCTGTCCTACACGGAAGGAATCCGGATACTGGAACAGGCCGTTGCCGGAGGCTGGAAGTTTGAATTTCCGATATACTGGGGTGCAGACCTGGCCGCCGAACATGAACGTTATCTGGTGGAAGAACATTTCAAGTGTCCGGTGATTCTGACGGATTATCCGAAGGAAATCAAATCGTTCTACATGAAACAGAACGACGACGGAAAAACGGTGCGCGCGATGGACGTCCTGTTTCCGAAAATCGGCGAAATCATCGGCGGTTCGCAGCGCGAAGAGGATTATGACAAACTGGCCACCCGCGCCAGGGAGATGAATATCCCTGAAAAAGACATGGGATGGTACCTGGATATCCGGCGTTTCGGAACGGCGCCCCATTCCGGTTTCGGGCTGGGCTTCGAGCGGCTGTTGATGTTCGTTACCGGCATGACAAATATCCGCGACGTCATTCCGTTTCCGCGAACGCCGAACAATGCGGAATTTTGAGAGATAACTGATGAATCAGTAGTTAGTAGTCAGTAGATAGTAGTTAGTAGAATGGTAACAGGCAGGTTCGCCATACAGCAATCGGGTTTTGTGTACGAAACCGTACTTTATTCTACTAACTACTGATTCGCATTAATAACTATTTAATATGTAACTTATGAAAACTGTAAAAATCATTCTGTGCGGAATGCTGGCCACCATGCTGGCGCTACCGGCAGCACATGCCCAGTTGCGTTTCGGCGTAAAAGGCGGCGTTAATATTGCCACGGTCAAGTTCGACAACGTGCTGAAAGCGGACAACGTTACCGGTTTCCTGATTGGCCCCATGCTCGAATATACGAAACCTTCGGGCTGGGGAATGGACGTTGCCCTGCTGTTTACGCAGAAAGGCTGCGAGCTGGAAAAAAAGACCGTCAAGAGCAATTATCTTGAAGTACCCCTGAATGTGAAATGGAAACTGATGACGCCGCTGCTCAAACCCTACCTGGCGGCAGGGCCGTATCTCGGTTTCCGGACAGGCGGGCAGAAGATATGGGATATCGGGCTGTACAACGACGTGGGCAGGCAGGTGAAGGCGGGCAACTTCGGCGCCGGATTGAACTTCTCGGTCGGAGCCGAAGCGCTGGGTTTCCTGCAAGTGGGACTGAACTACGGTTTGGGACTGACCGACAACTTCAAAGCGCTTGCCGCCGACAATCTGCCGACCTACAAAGGCAAGACCCATACCTGGTCAATCTCGGCCGCTGTGCTTTTCTGACGGCGGACGGTTGCCCCCAATGTCATTAACTTAAGGGCTGAAAGCCCGGTAACGGTTCGCGCGATGCTGCCGTGCGGCCGCTCTCGGAGAGAGCGTATCTAGCTAGGCAGTATCCTCAGGATACTGTAAACGGCAGTCATCCGATAACCCCTGCCTGCATCGCAGGCAAACCCGGGCAGGGCAGTCAAAAAGGCATTGTCAGGAAATAAACATCACATTTCCGGACTGCTTTGCTTTGCTTCGTGCCTCGCAACTCCTCGCAGGGACGGGCAGCTGTGCCACCAGCCCAAGGGCTGAAAGCCCGATAATCAATAGCGTAGGGCAACGCCCTACGAACGGGATGCGTCCCGTTTATCAAGCCCTGAACCAACGGTCAGCGACCGAAGGGGAGCTAAAGGGCGAAATCCGGATGTTTGATTTGATTCCGCCCTTGCAGGGCTGGTTGTTGAGAGGCGCTTATCCCCACAGGGTGTTGCCCTGTGCTATTGATGCCGGGCTTTCAGCCCTACAGAATCCCGCCGGCCAGCCGCAAATCATCATGAGAATCCTTAAATCCTATGAATCCCGGTTCAGACAATGAATGGTGACGGAAGGTATACTGCCCTTGCAGGGCGCAGGGTGGAGGCGGGTATCCGTAATCCCAAGGCGTTGCCATTGGGCTGGGTTATGTCGGGCTTTCAGCCCTCGGGTCGGCGAGCGTTTGTTTTTCCGGCGTCGGGGGCGGCAGTTTTATTCCGGGAGACGCGATGCATCGCGTCTCTACGACGGCGCTGTTTTCGGCAAGCTGCGCCGGGACGCCGCCCGCCTGACCGTTGCGCGGTCGCCTGCCCTGCCCGACGCCGTGGAAAAACACCTCAGCCTCCGCAGCCCGTCACTGCGAGGAGTTGCGAGGAACGAAGCAAAGCAAAGCAAAGCAGCCCGGAAAGTCTCTACGGCATTTCGTCCCGGTGCATTTCGTCCCCGATGTATCGCGTCCCGGTGCATCGCGTCCCGTGTTGGAAGAACAGATTTCGGCTGAATCATGCCTGACGTATGAAAATGTTTGAGTACTTTTGCACGCAGTTTTTGAAACTGTATTACCTAATATCACTGTATATGAGTTTAAGTATTATTGTATTGGCGAAGCAGGTGCCGGACACGCGGAACGTGGGCAGGGATGCGATGAAGGCGGACGGGACGGTCAACCGTGCGGCGCTTCCGGCCATTTTCAATCCGGAAGACCTGAATGCGCTTGAACAGGCGTTGCGTCTCAAGGATGCACACCCCGGCTCGACGGTCACGCTGCTGACCATGGGGCCCGGACGTGCGGCCGAAATCATCCGCGAAGGACTGTACCGCGGCGCCGACGGAGGCTATCTGCTGACCGACCGTGCTTTTGCCGGCGCCGACACGCTGGCGACTTCCTATGCACTGGCGATGGCCATCCGCAAAATCAGAGACTTCGACCTGATTCTCTGCGGCCGGCAGGCCATCGACGGCGACACGGCGCAGGTAGGCCCGCAGGTGGCTGAGAAGCTGGGCCTGAATCAGGTCACGTATGCCGAAGAGATTCAGCGGGTGGAAAACGGGCGGATTACCGTCAGGCGCCGGCTGGAACGGGGTGTGGAGACGGTCGGGGCGAATCTGCCGCTGGTAGTGACCGTCAACGGAAGCGCTCCGGACTGCCGCCCGCGTAACGCAAAGTCCGTCCAGAAATACAAACATGCCCGGACTGCCACCGAGCGGCAGGATGCGGCGACCGCCGCCGCGTCGCTGTACGGCAGCCGTCCGTACCTGAATCTGACGGAATGGAGCGTTGCCGACGTCGGCGCCGATGTGGCGCAGTGCGGCCTGTCCGGTTCTCCCACGAAGGTGAAAAAGATAGAGAACGTGATTTTCCAGACCAAGGAAAGCAGAACCCTTGCTCCGGACGACGACGCTATCGACGGATTGATGAAGGAACTGATTACGAACCATACCATCGGGTAAGAAGACAGAAGAACAGAAATGAATAACTTATTTGTATATTGCGAAATAGAAGACGGCATCGTAGCCGATGTCAGTCTCGAGCTGCTCACCAAGGGACGCGCGCTGGCCGCCACGCTGGGCTGCCGGATGGAAGCGGTAGCCATCGGACACAAACTGGAAGGCATTGCCGCGCAGGTATTTCCCTATGGCGCAGACGTGCTTCACGTCTTTGACGACGTCCGTCTGGCGCCCTACACCTCGCTGCCGCACACGGCCATTCTGGTGAAGCTGTTTCACGGGGAGAAACCCCGGATTGTCCTGATGGGGGCGACCAGTATCGGACGCGACCTCGGCCCCCGCGTCTCCTCCGCGCTGGGAAGCGGTCTGACGGCTGACTGCACGTCACTCGAAATCGGCGACCACGAGGAGAAAAAGGAAGGCAAGGTATATAAGAACCTGCTGTACCAGATTCGTCCGGCGTTCGGCGGAAACATCGTAGCGACGATTGTCAATCCGGAATGCCGGCCGCAGATGGCAACCGTCCGTGAAGGGGTGATGAAGAAGGAAATCCTGCGGCCGGACTTTACAGGTGAAATAAAACTGCACAACGTCAGCGACTGTGTCAGCGATACGGATTTTGCGGTGCACGTCATCGACCGTCAGATGGAAAAGAGCCGGACGAATATCAAAGGGGCATCCATCATTGTGTCGGGAGGCTACGGCGTGGGGTCGAAAGAGAATTTCCAGTTACTGTATGACCTGGCGGCGGTGATTGGCGCCGAGGTAGGCGGTTCGCGCGCGGCCGTTGACGCCGGTTTTACGGAACATGAACGCCAAATCGGACAGACGGGCGTTACCGTGCGTCCGAAGCTCTACATCGCCTGCGGTATTTCCGGGCAAATCCAGCACATCGCCGGCATGCAGGAAAGTTCCATCATTATTTCCGTCAACAGCGACCCGAATGCTCCCATCAACGCAATTGCCGATTACATAATTACCGGCACGGTTGAGGAGGTCATTCCCAAAATGATTAAGTACTACAGGAAGAATACGAAATAAGTAGTTAGTAGTTGGCAGTCTTTGCACGGGAAGGTTTTGTGTATGAACATAAAAAATAAATTATCAACACGGAGACACGGAGAACACGGAGAATGCACGGCGGAACGCCGTCTTTTCTCCGTGTCCTCCGTGCAGAAAAAGAAGTTACCCGGAGGCCACAGAGGAGGAACTTCGTTCCGCAGAGAAACGAATCTCCGTGTTCTCCGTGTCTCCGTGTTGATAATTTATTCTATCTATTCATGCACAAAACCATGTCACGCGCAGTATAACTGCTATCTACTAACCAATATATAATCAACAATCTTTATATGGCAAATTATTTTTTAGATACGGATGTATACAGGCATCATCTCCGCCACCCTTTGATGAAGCGGATTGTGGAGTTGAAGGAGCGTAACTTCGCCGACAGGGACGTATATGAGTATG
>JAISEZ010000287.1 GCA_031263835.1 Tannerella sp. | reverse complement strand
ACAGGACAAACAGCTAATTGACAGAGAAAAAAATCAGATGAGAGAAGATATTTTATCCGCATTATCTCCCGAGACAAGGGCGTTGCATACACCTTTTCCGGCAGACGATGTATACGGGTCGCTCAGCATGCCCGTGTACCAGACCGTAGCGTATGAATTTCAGACGGCGGAACAGATGGAACGCGCCTTTACGGGGCGGTCGGCGGAACACGTCTATTCGCGCATCAGCAATCCCAGCGTGCAGTATTTTGAAAACCGGGTGAAGGCGCTGACCGGCGCGGCCGACGCCGTGGCGTTCAGTTCGGGCATGGCGGCCATCATGAACGCGTTCATGGCGGTAGCCTATGCGGGAAGCAATATCGTGACGTCTCCCCACCTGTTTGGAAACACTTACTCGCTGCTGGCAACGACGCTGAAGGATTTCGGCGTGGAAGCGCGTTTCTGCGACCTGACCCGTCCGGAGGAAGTGGACGCGCAAATCGACGCGAAGACGTGCGCCGTTTTTCTGGAAGTCATCACGAATCCGCAGATGGAAGTGGCTGATTTGCGGGCCTTGTCGGCCATCTGCCGGGAGAAGGGCGTCCCCCTGATTGCCGACACGACGATTGTACCTTTTACGGTTTTCCACGCCGGGGAGTTCGGGGTGAATATCGAAATCGTGTCATCGACCAAATACATTTCGGGCGGAGCCACTTCGCTGGGCGGCCTGATTCTGGATTACGGCACGTTTGACTGGCGACGCTCGTCCAAGCTGGCGCCCCTGGTCGGCCTGTTCCGGGATTCCGCCTTTTCGACCAAAATGCGCAGGGAGATACACCGCAACCTGGGAGCGTACATGAGTCCGCAGGCGGCTTATTTTCAGATGCTCGGTCTGGAATCGCTGACCGTCCGCTACCGTCAGGCGGCGAAGACCTGCCGCGAACTGGCCGAAAGGCTGACCCGGGTGGAAGGGGTCGTGTCCGTCAACTATCCCGGTATGGCCGCTCACCCGCATCATGCGGTCAGTGACGCGCAGTTTGGGGACTGTCCGGGAGCGATGTTCACCTTTGACCTGATTTCCCGCGAAGCCTGTTTCCGCTTTATCGACCGCCTGCAACTGATTCGCCGCGCCACCAACCTGTTCGACAACAAGACGCTGGCCATTCATCCGGCCAGTACCATCTTCGGTTCCTTCCCGGAAAAGGTTCGCCAAAGCATGGACATCGGCCGGCAAACCGTCCGCATATCCGTCGGACTGGAACACGTGGACGACCTCTTCAACGACCTGTTTCAAGCGATTAGTGGTTAGTGATTAGTGATTAGTGAGCGAATCGGTTTCCGACGCCTCATTAATCATTAACCGTTAACCACTAACCACTAATCACTAATCACTAATCACTATTTTTTACTATCTTTGTGGCGCCAAACTGCGGCTGTGGTGTAACTGGTAGCCACGCCAGACTTAGGATCTGGTGCTGAAAGGCGTGGGGGTTCGAGTCCCTTCAGCCGCACGGAAAGGAGGAGTAGACAGCAGTCGGTCGGTAGAATAAAGACATGGTTTCACACACAAATCCCCATCGTCACAGTGATGCAGCAATACATGCAGCGTGTTCTGCCGACTGCCATTCTACTAACTGCTGACTACTGTCTACTAACTACTGATTAAATAAAAACAGGATTATGAAAATAAAACGGAAAACGAATCATTCGCCTCAGAAACACGGCGGAAAGAAAAAACAAATCAGACAGGAACTGTTGGTGGACGCCATCCTGAAAGTATTTCAGCAGGAGCCGAAGGTGATATACAATTACCGGCAAATCAGCAAGCTCGTGGAGGTGGAGACACAGGCCGGACGGCTGCAGGTGGCGGAGGTGCTGTCGCTGCTGGCGGAGGAGCGCCTGATTGTCGAACTGGAACCGGGACGCTTCCGGTACAACAACCTCGGCACGGTGGCCACGGGGACTTTCCAGCGACGCAGCAACGGGAAGAATTCCTTCCTCCCGGAAGATGGCGGCGAACCCGTCTTCGTGGCGGAACGCAACTCCCGCCATGCCATGGACGGCGACAAAGTGCGCGTCCAGCTCTTTGCGCGGCGGCGCGGCGCCACGCCCGAAGCCGAAGTCGTCGAGATACTGGAGAGCCGGAAAAGCACGTTTGTCGGCAAGCTCCAAATCGCGCGCGGCGTCGCGTTCCTGATTACCGAAGACAAGACCCTGTCCAACGACATTTTTATCCCGAAGGAGATGCTGAACGGCGGGAAAAACAATGACAAGGCGGTGGTACGCATTGTCGAATGGCCCGAAAACGCCAAGAACCCGCTGGGAGAAGTCGTCGACATACTGGGCGTTTCCGGCCGGAACGACGCCGAGATGCACGCCATTCTGGCAGAGTACGGCCTGCCCTACGTCTATCCCCAAAAGGTAGAGGAAGCGGCCGGGCACATCTCCGTCGTCATCACTCCGGAAGACGTGGCCGGACGCGAGGACTTTCGCGCCGTGACGACCTTCACCATCGACCCGCACGACGCCAAAGACTTCGACGACGCGCTCTCGCTCCGCCGGATGGCGAACGGAAACCGGGAAGTGGGCGTACATATTGCCGACGTCACGCATTACGTGAAGCCCGGCGGCCTGCTGGACAGGGAGGCGTATGAACGCGCCACGTCCGTCTATCTCGTCGACCGCACCATCCCGATGTTGCCCGAACGCCTCTCCAACCAGCTCTGCTCGCTGCGTCCCGACGAGGACAAGCTGTGTTTTTCCGTCATCTTCGAACTGAATGACGCGGCGGAAGTGCAGTCTTCGCGGATTGTCCGGACCGTCATCCGCAGCGACCGGCGGTTCACGTACGAAGAAGCGCAGGCCGTGATTGAGACCGGCGAAGGCGACCTCGGCGACGAACTGCTGACGCTGAACCGTCTTGCGCAACAGCTGCGGAAAGAGCGCTTCGAGAATGGCGCCATTGATTTTGACCGCTACGAGGTGAAATTTGAAATCGACGCCGAAGGCAAACCGTTGCGGGTGTACTACAAGGAATCGAAGGAGGCAAACAAGCTGATTGAGGAGTTTATGCTGCTGGCCAACCGGACGGTCGCCGAGCATGTCGGCAAGCCGGCCAGGGGAAAGAGAAAAAAGACGTTTGTCTATCGCATTCACGAAGCGCCCAACCCGGAGAAGCTGGAAAACTTCGCGACCTTCATCCGCCGTTTCGGGTACAAGCTGAAAACCGGCGGGAGCAAAAGCGAAATCACCCGCAGCATCAATCACCTGCTGGACAGCGCCAGGGGGAAACCGGAAGAAAACCTGATAGAGACGCTGGCCGTGCGTTCGATGCAGAAGGCGCGCTACTCGACCGAAAACATCGGCCACTACGGACTGGCGTTCAGTCACTATGCCCATTTCACCTCGCCCATCCGCCGTTATCCCGACATGATGGTGCACCGCCTGCTGGAATGCTACCTCGCCGGCGGCGACGGCGTGCCGAAGGAAAAATGCGAAGAACAGTGCGACCACTGTTCGGAGATGGAACAGCTGGCGGTCAACGCCGAACGCGCTTCCATCAAATACAAGCAGGTGGAATTTATGAGCGACCGGATTGGACGCATCTTCGACGGCGTCATTTCGGGCGTGACGGAATGGGGGCTGTATGTGGAGCTGAACGAAAACAAATGTGAAGGGCTGGTTCCGGTACGCGACCTGGACGACGATTTTTACGAGTTCGACGAAAAGAACTATTCCCTGATTGGCCGGCGACGCAAACGGACCTACCGCCTGGGCGACGCGGTCACAATCAAGGTCGTCCACGCCAACCTCGAACGGAAACAGCTGGACTTCACACTGGCAGAATAGAAAACAATGGTTAGTGGTTAA
>JAISEZ010000199.1 GCA_031263835.1 Tannerella sp. | reverse complement strand
ATGACCGTTTGCCGGAAGCCATCCTGTTTCCAAAATTTCAAAGACGCTTTGCCGCCGGTTAGAATTTAAACTCGGAAAAGAAGAAAAACACCACGGCGGCCCATTCCCGCTTTATGCCTCCGGTCGAACCGATTTGCGCATTGCTGCGGTCGCGGACGGCGCCATTGGATTCTATCTTTCCGATTTGCCTGTTGCTCCGGTCGCGCACGACGCCACCGGAGTCTATCTTTCCGATTTGCCTGTTGCTGCGGTCGCGGATGACGCCGCCGGATTCTATCCTGCCGACCGGCGCATTGCTGCGGTCGCGGATGATGCCGTCGGAGTCAATCCGGCCGATTCGGTCATTGCTCCGGCTGCGGATGACGCCGTCGGAATCAATCCGGCCGATGGACACGTTCGTCTTTCCCCGTAAGTCCTGCGCCGCTGCCGTCAGCGTGAATAACAGCATCGCGGCGGCCATGACGGCGAACATTCTTTGCGCGCTGCGCACGGTCGTTCTTTCCTGATAAGCCATGTTGATTTCAATTCTGTTCTTTCATTGAAGCAGTTTTTTATACCCCTCCAATGTGTTCCCGCTGATTGTCATCGTTCCATTATAATCGCTTTCTTCGCTATCCTCCGCATCACATGCGGTTTTACCGTGCAAATATACGGTATTTTCCCGAACTGTACAGGTTCCGCTTGTAATACAGTCATCCCCGAAACTGAAACGTCCCTCTTTTTCGAATGTCACAAGGTCTCTTTCCGCATAATCGCCCTCTCTGTCAGGCACCCAGTCTCCCGCAAGCCAGGCCGGGAGACTGCCGGTTTGGACGGCCCGCAGTTCGTTCATTTTAATCCAGCCCTGGGTGACCTGTCCTGTTGAATTGGTGAAAACCGTATATCCGAATCCGTTTTGAACCTGAGAAATCCGTACGATGTCGCCTTCCGCCAGATAGGCTTTTCTGGCCGTACCTGCATCAGGCCCGTTATGGAAAAAGGCTTTCGCGGTGGCGGCATACTCCGCCGTTTCGACCGCCAGCTCGCCCGCTTTTTCTACCAGACGGGGCATATATTCAGCTATCAGGTCTTCGGGTTTCCAGTCTTCAACTGCCACATCCTGCCTTTCGGCGACCCACTTTCTGATGACCGGCCTCATCTCTCCGGTTATCCGGCTTTTCAATGCTTCCGTGTTTCCGCTCAGAAGAAGATTCATTAGCTGCCCGTCGGTTTGAAGGACGGAAGTAAAATGTTCGTCCAGAAAAAAATACAAATCGCCCGCCAGCGTTCCACGTCTGGATATTGCCTTCATTTCCCACAACTGTACTTCCGCCAACTCTTCCAAATGTGACACATAGCCGGAAATGAGCTTTCCGTCACCGGAGCCGGCCCTGTTCATCAGGTCTTTAAAATCAATCCGGTTGTCGGTTGCCCACTTTTCCGCGATTTCCGCGATTTCCCCTCCCGTCCTGTTTACGGTTTCCTTTCTCCACTTCTCCAGCGCTTTGTCGCTTACATCCCCCCGGTTTTCAAAAAGAAAAAATGCCAGCTTTTCGTTCAACTGCAAATCGGAAACAAAACGCCGGTCCAGGTGCTCATAAAGGTCGGTCATCCATTTTTCCCGTTCCTGTTCGGCAAGCGAGGAAAGTTTTATTTTCGCATTGAAAAAGTACAGGCCGGCAACGACGACAACAGCCACTGCCCCCACCCCTGCCAGGATGCCGGCCGGCAGCTTATTCCCCGAACGCCGGACAGGCACAGCGGCCGTTCCGGTATTTCCGTGCGCGGGAGGAGGAGAGACGTCCGGCGTACGGGCCGGCTGTTCCGCCGCTGCACTTTCCGGCTGCACGGTCGCCGGCGTACGGTCTGCGCCGCAGTTCCTGCAAAACCGGCTGCCGGCCTTCACCGGCTGTCCGCAGTTTTTGCAGAACACACTGCCGTTCGCGGGAGGAGGGTTGTCCGGCGCCTGCGGGGGTTGTACGGCCTGCGGCGCAAGGTCTGCGCCGCAATTCCTGCAAAACCGGCTGCCGGCCTTCACCGGCTGTCCGCAATTTTTGCAGAACACGCTCCCGTTTGCGGGAGGAGGGTTTGTTCCAAAATTATCCATCATTTCTGTTTTTCTTTATTTTACATCCATTTGTCCGGGCGTAATAACCACCACATCGCCAATTCTGACTTTCCCGACCAGTTTTTTCAGATTGTCATTGTCCAGTCTTATACAGCCCTCGGTCGTTCTCAGTCCGAGGGAATCGGGCAGGTGGGTGCCGTGTATGCCGATGCCCTGATGACCGGGCGTGAGCAGGCGGATAAAGTAGGGTCCGTAGGAGCCTTCTATTTCGCCTTTTCCATCGCCGAAATCGTGCTTCCAGCCCGACGACTGCTGAATGTCGCAGACACGGAATACGCCTTCGGGCGTTTTCATATCGCCGCGTTTTTCCTTGTTGCCCGCGTTTTTTCCGCAGGCTACCGGGTATTTCTCCAGACATTCGCCCCGGTAATCATACATCGACAGTGTCATATCCGCCTTTGAAACCACGATAAACGACGAATTGCC
>JAISEZ010000163.1 GCA_031263835.1 Tannerella sp. | reverse complement strand
GGGGTATGGAGTGACGTACACCCCGGCCTGCGCCCTGAACGGGCAACATCCCTACCGACACCATCCATTTGAATAAACTCGGGTTGTAAAAATGGATATGCTGCCCTTTCAGGGCGCAGGGCGGGGTGTGTCCGTCCATACCCGGGGCGTTGCCACCGGGCTGGGATATGCCGGGCCTTCAGCCCTTCGGTGTTACTGCTGATTCGCATTGCCGATTAATTTATATGGATAGTCGAGGCAAATATCCGTCAAGTCGGCCGTTGAAAGGCCGGACAGAACGGCCTCCGGGATTTGGCAGACGTCAATCATGTCATCGTGGCTGTGAAGCTGTATCCAGCCGTCCGTACCCGGTTTCACCGGATAGTCCCACGGGAGTTCCTGCTGCGGCCCTTCTTCAGGCTCGCAGGGAACTTCCGGCCGGGACAGTTCCGGTTCGACCGCCTGTTGACAGGAAAAACCGCCCGATACAATGAATAGAATAAATAGAAAGATGGATATGTTGACTAAACCGTCCATTTTGTTCGTTTTCTTTTTTCTGAAATGAGAATGGAGAACGGAGAATTCTCTGTGGGACTCTGTGTCTCTCTGTGCAAAGTAAGGAAAGGAAAAGTTTACACAGCGTTCCACAGAGGAGCCACAGAGGAAAATGTGAGAATATACCAATGAATCACTCGACGGCAGTTCCTGCCGAAACACCGAATTTTTGAAACCTGGAGACACAGCGTGTCTCCGTGTTGATAATTTATTCTCCATAACCAACATCTTACCCGTATAATTCATCATTCTCCATTCTCCATTCTCCATTCTCCATTCACTCAAATCCCCCGTATGGGTTTGCGCCGGTTTTGCTTACGTCGTAGCCGTCGTAGCCATAGTTTTGCCAGAAACGTTCGGGGTCGATGTCGCGTTCGGCCTTGGGAATCGGGAAGCGGTAATAAAACAGCTTCACATCCTGCTTGCCCGTATCGTCGGCAATCCATTTATTGTTTACCGCCTCTTTCAGCGTTTTCACGAAGATGCGCCAGCGGACAAGGTCGGTCCAGCGGTTCTGCTCGTAAGTCAGTTCAAAGACGCGCTCCTGCTGGATTTTCGCCTTGAAGCCCGCGTAATCCAGTCCCGCGGGCAGGTCGGCAATGGCCGATGCCCCGTTGAGCGGCTGACGGAAGGCGCGGCGGCGCACCTGATTAATCGCCTCGTATGCCTCCGCGTTCGGCGCTCCGTCGCGCTCGTTGATGGCCTCGGCCTTGAGGAGCAACACTTCGGCATAGCGGATGACGGTGCGGTTGACGTCGATGGTCGTGGCCGTCGTCGTGAGATGCGTCGTATCAATGTATTTGCGGTAGCGCACGTAGTCGTACACAAAGAGGGAATCTTCGCTGACACGGTATTCCTTCAGGTAGGTGCCGCGTTTGCGCTGGTCGCGGTCGTCGAAGTCGTTGTACCACTTGTTGACGATGGTTGACGTGATGACTTTGCCTTCCGCATCCTTTTCGTAATAATTGGTGGAATACACGTGCGGGAAGAGGGCGTTCGACAGTCCGCCGTAGAACGAGCAGTGCACAAGATGGTTTCCGCCGCTTGTCGCCGCCGCCTGTCCCTGCAGGTGCTGCACGGAAAAGAGGACTTCCTTCCCGTTGCGGTTATTGTTGTCCCAGTTGGCGAGAAATTCCTCTTCCAGCGAATAGCCGGTGACGAGGTCGGCATAGCGCACCGATTCGCTGAAACGTTCCCTGCGCGCGGTCGCATCGGCGCTGCCGTCGATTTGTCCCCAGACGAGATACACTTTTGAAAGGTAGCCGATGGCTGCGCCTTTCGAAGCGCGTCCGCGGTCGGCTGCCGCATATTCCGTGTACGCAGGCAGCGCGTCGGCTGCGTCCTTCAGGTCGGAAACGATTTGGGCATAGACCTCGTTGACCGCCGTGCGCGGTATTTTGTCGCCGTCTATGTTGTGCAGCACCAGCGGCACTTCGCCCCAGAGCTGAACCAGATAGAAATAGGCGTAGGCGCGGAGGAATCTGGCTTCGCCCACCAGCCGCGTGCGCAGCGCGGGCGTGATGATTTCCGACGGGCCGATTTTGTCGACGACATCGTTGGCGCGCGTAATGATATTGTAGAGCGCGTTCCAGACGCTGCCGACATAGCTGTTGTTCGGTTCCCACTGCATTTTTCCCAGCAGGGCGCCGCCGCTGTTGGGATTTTCGGCGTTCGTTTCCAGTTCGGAAGTCAGGTCAATGGCGTAGCCCAGAGACGTACTGATACCGACATTCGGCTGATAGATGGCGGTCGTAACCGCAATGGCGTCTTCGTCGGTTTTCGGGAAGTTGCTGTCGGAGATTTGTCCGACGGGAATCACTTCCAGGTCGCTGCATGACAAAAGAGTTGCAGACAGTATGATGGATAAAATAAATACAGACTTTTTCATTGCTATATGTTTAATAGATTAATACGAAAGATTTACACCCAGAGATACGGTTCTTGCCAGCGGATAGGACGTCCCGCCGCCGGTTTCCGGGTCGTAGCCGGTAAAACCGGTCACGGTAAGCAGATTCTGCCCCGACAGAAACACGCGGAATCTGGCAGAGGGGGCCGACTGTATTCTTACCGGCAGGTTGTAGTTTAGCGTCACGTTTTTCAGCCGCAGGTAAGCGCCGTCTTCCAGGAAACGGCTGGTCGTATAGGTTGCGGCTGTTGTGCGCGCTTTCGGGATTTCGGTCGACGGGTTCGACTCCGTCCAGCGGTCGTTCAGCTCGGCCAGTCCGTTGTAGGAGAAGTTCGGCGTCGAAAGCGTCTGGCG
>JAISEZ010000108.1 GCA_031263835.1 Tannerella sp. | reverse complement strand
CATGTATATCCGCCTTCCATTATCCCCGAAACGGCCGAAATGCGACTTTCGCCGCCGTATCCCACTAACCGCGCGCCCGCAAACCATCCCTTTGGCGAGAGGTAATACCGTGCGCCGGCACCCAGGAAAATAGTGGTAATCGCTTCGTCATCACCAAATTCCTTTAGGGACTCAACGCCCACCTCGGCTGCAATGGCCAGTTGGTCGATAATAAAATATGAACCTTCTGCAGCAAGGTTCAACTTCGTTTCACTGTTTCCTTCAACGGAATACGTTTTCAGGTCCAGGCCACTCGTTTTCACATTCAGGGTTTTCACGCCCTTTTCAAACTGTGCATTTACTGTGGCTGTTCCAAGCGCCGCCACCAGCGCTACAAAAAATACTTTTTTCATCGCTTTGTAATAATTATTTAATAAATAGTAATCAATAAATTTGTCATCTTCTCAACCCTGTCAATCACGGCAACCAGCGTTTTGGCATAGTCCGGGCTTGTTGCATACGTTCCGGCAATACAGCGGGCGTATTCGCGCGGGTCATGGCGGTACGGCCAGGCGGCGCTGTATAGCGGGCCTTTCAGCAGAGACAGATGGTCTGCGAGGCTGTCCTCCAATGAATCGTAGGCGCGGAATTCGCGATATACATTATAGCGGTATTTATCCGGCGCAAGCTGTTCGACCGAAATCACTTTTTCCGGCGGCGTGAACTGTCTGTCCGATGTGCTGAATATTTCGAAGGTCGGCAGCAGGTTGACCGAGCCTGTCCACGACGCGCCTTTGGTGATACCGAAGATATTATTGCCTGCCGTCCTGATTTTCCAGCCTGTTTCCAACGCGGCCTGCGCGGTGACGAACAGGGGATGCAGGCCGTCGACCGATTCGTACAGGCGTTGGGCGGCCGGGTAAACCAGGCGGACAAATTCCGCTTCTTTTCCGGTTTCTTCCTGCACGGGAGTGACCGGTGTTTTGCCGGCGTCCGCCGACAGGCCGTCCGGTTGACGGCTTGCCTCTTCTATGCTGTTCTCAAATCCGAACAGTGTGTAATCCACCTGAATATTTCCTGTTGTATCGGGTACGGCCTGACGGTCGCGGGCGCCGTGCGGGTAGTGCTCGGCGCGGTTGAGCGTCGCCTGCCAGTAGCCGACCAGATCGTCTTTGTTGGTCAACAGTTTTTGCCGCAGCAGGTTCGCTACAACGCTGCCTATGGCAATGGCGCCCGACAGGACAGGATTTGCTACCGTCAGGGCTGTTTCTACTACGGCAAACAGCTTTGTAAAGGCGTCGCTGTCTATCACCTGACCGGCGTCGAGGGCGAAACGGCGTACGTCTTCGTCGCTCTCGATGACCCACAGTTGAAGGTCGAGCCAGGCGGGTATTGTGTCGCTTTGGAAAACGACCAGACCCGAATCGCCGAACAGCAGGCTTTGATTGTCTTTCACCCCGTTGATTTCGAGGGTGGCGCTCTGTGCAAAACGGTTGATTTCCGATTCTACCGCATCCTGCAGCTTTTGGAGACGGGCGGCTTCGTCGGGTAAACCGGCCAGGTCAGACAGGAGGTTGGGAACGACGCGCACGGGGCTGACCTGTGGGTCGGCGCCGACGGTAGGGGGCAATGCGGTTGCATAGCCGTAGATGCGCATCTCCGCACGGTTGAACAGACCGAGAAAGCCTTCCCGGTTGTTGAATACCTTGATTTTGTTTATTCGTGCGTAAAACATGATTTGTAGCTATTAAACAACTTATTATTTACTGTTTGTTTTTTCTGCACGCGGGCTAAAATTGCGAGATAAAAACAGGCGTCCGTTACCGTAGAGACGTGATGCAGGGCGTCTTTACGACCGTAACAGTGTGGCGGTTGAACTGCTTCGCAGTTCAGGCAGCGAGGCGAGGTTTCTACCCCGGGCTGCGCCTGCGGCTTCCACGGGATTATCCATGTTGGACGCCGTACGGAGTCAGCCCGGAATGCACAAAACCGTCTCGCGTAAAGTATAAAATGTCCATGAACGCATTTGTTGATTCCCTGCCGGGAGTTCCGGGAGACTTGCCAATGGCGTTGACAACCTTCCGGCGGACATTTTGGAATAGTCCTTTGCGCGGGATGAGCATGTATATGGATACAACAGTCGTTTCCGTCGACAGCCGTTGAATCTTTGAATCTTTGATTTTTCGAATCTCTATTAAACAGGGGAAAAAACAGACCTGCCCTCACAGGAATGTGACGGCAGGCCGTTTCATGCGGAGGCATCGCGGTTTGCGCAGAGCCTCCATATATGTTATATTTGCCTAAACTATTGTCATACAGGGAATTATCCCCCCCCCCATTGTTAATATATGTTTACGCGCACGTAAACAGAGGGATTCGAAACCGTTTTCAGTCCTGCGATATGTCCGAGGTATAGCCATAGGTTGTATCTATTTATTTTTTATTTATTGCTCATTCTGAAATTCGGGGCGCAAGGTAGAAACTTTTTTCGAAAAAAATTTTCATCCAAAATACATTCTTTATTTTCACGGAAAGGTAAAAAATTAAGTATCAATTTGTTTAGTAAAACGTCTGTCGCAAAAAGATGTTGTAAAACATCTTTTGAAACGGGGAATCAGCGTACATGACCGGTCGCGGCCCGTAGCTGTGAAGGTCGTAATGCTGTTGATTGCAAGTCTGCGGCTTTAAGGAATGCAAAATAAATAACATATAACCGTATCTCCGATGTCCCTTCGGGGACAACATGTCGGTAGAAACAGACCATCCCCACGGCGTACCGTCCCGGCGGGACGGGTAGAGACGCGATGCATCGCGTCTCTACAACCCCGCTGTGGGTTGAACTGCTCCGCAGTTCCGGCAGCCGGGTGTGGCCTCTACCCCGAGCTGCGCCTGTGGCTTGCACGGGGTTATCCGTATTGGACACCTTCGGCGTCCCCCGGCGTCATTCCATACCCAAGGCGTTGCCATTGGGCTGGGATATGCCGGGCTTTCAGCCCGTGGTCGCTACTACTGATTCGCATTAATCATTAATCACTAACCACTAATCGCTTCCCTGCACCCTCTCATCCGTCATCTCGTTTTCGGTTTGACGGTCAGGCTGTTTGAGCCGCTCAGGTTCTTGTCGGTGAAGTTCAGCTGGAGACGTGTAATCCGGTTGCCCCAGGCATTTTTCAGTGCGTTGTCCGTCAGCTCGATTTCTTCCGTTCGCGCGGTGATCTTCGATGCATTGTACGACATTTCCAGTGAAAAGCCGTCGCCCTCAAACACGATAATGCCCGGCTTAACGATCGACACCCTGCATGAAGTCATAAAATGCAGCGAGTTGCCTCCGTTGTTTTCCGTCAGTTCGTAACGGTCGCCGACGGTAAACGACTTGCCCCGCTGCAACGTATAACTGCGTTTCCAGGTCTTCACGTTCGCTTCTTCGGGATAGGCTCCGGCAATATCTACCGAAAATTCGACCGTTCCTGCGCTGGATTTAAACGCAGCCTTGCGCGCCGCATACTGTTTCCCGTACTTTTGGTCGGCGCCGTTAATCGCCGGCAGGTTGTGATAACCCGACTGCATGGTCCAGATGGAATAACGCTCGTCGCTGAACGTTTGCCGCGTGTAGGTACCTACCCCGACATCAATCAGTACCGGAGTGCCATTGTAATACAGGATGCACGTCCCCACATCATTATGGTTGTGACTTTCATCATTGTATCCGCCTTTTGCCGCAAAGAAAAACCCCTTGCGGCTACCGGCCCTGTCGCGGGCGGCGGCATACTGGGTACCCGGCAACCAGCATTCGCCGATCAGCGGCTCAACGCTTTTGGCTTCCATCATTTCTCTCGCGTCGAACAGAATCCGGATGGATGCTTCCACAGATTCGCCCGGAGGATTTGCCGGCAGATTCCTTTTCTGCGCATAGAACGCGCCGAAGCCCTGCATGACCTCATCCCCGATGGCTTTCCCGTAGCGGTAAACCACTCCGTCGCGTATGCCGCCCTTTGCACCCGCATCGGCAAAGTTCACGAAAAAGGGATCGCCGATATACGCGCGGTAAATGTACCGCCCGATGTTTTTGATCAGCTCATTTTCGTAAACGTTCACGTTCCCGTTCGTAGCCAGATACAGCAGTTCAAGGCCTTCAAACAGCTTGCCGCCAGCATGTCCCCAGTAGGTTGGGCCTTCGTCGCAACCCCCGTCGTCGGGATAGAAGTTAATAAACCGGTCTATGGAGCGCATCGTTTTGTAGATATTGTCCGTTCGTCTGGCGTGGTCGGTTTCTATCAAAAGGATACACTGCATCACATTGTGATTTACCCAGACGTTCCAGTTATTGACCGTACCCTCCCTGAAACCCAGCCACCAGAAATCGTTGCGTGCGTAATACGGCTCCAGAATGCGCGTCCGGATATTCCGGCGAATCACTTCCGAAACCAGCGGGCTTACCCTGTCGAACTCGGCTGCAAAGAAATAGTGTATCCACGACAGCATCGCTCCAACGTCGCCCGAGGTCAGGTCAATGATAATATCGTCGGGATCGGGCAGTCCGGTGTTTATTTTCTGCAGGGGGAGATGGGCGGACGCTACCCATGTGGACTGTTCGCAGACCGCCCATACGCCGTTCACAAGCGGATCGATAAAACGGCCTTTACCTTCAATCAGTTCGGCCATGGCAAGTTTGCGGAGCGCCTGCATGCGTTCACCCTGCGGTCGCTCTGTGATACGGTCGCCGCTACGCATAAATTCCAGATAGTCGGTCGCCGTAATGACAGGCCAGTTGCACTGGAGGGCCTCTTCGCCCTGACGGACGATAGCGGCGCGCACGTCGACGGGAAGCGATTCCCATGCCTGCCGGTCGTGGTAGGCGGGAAACGAAACCCACTCCGTACCTTTGGCCAGCGTTTGCGACAACCGGTCTTTCGTGATGCTGTTCTCGAGCAGATTGCGCTCTTCGGCAGCAAATAAATTCGTGGATATCAATAAAACGATACCCGATAAATAAAATAATCTCATCATGTTTTCTGTATTTAATTATACTTTGCGCGGCATGGTTTTGTGTATGGATATAAAATTCAAAGATTCAATCATTCAAAGATTCAAGGGTTTCCGGCGGGAATGACTGTTGGATCAATGCACAAAACCATGCCGCGTGCAGTATAATTATTTTTCTAAAAGGGCCTCTCCCGGCCGGATTGCCGGACAGACGGAATCCAAACTGAATTCCGAATGTCCGGGAGCCGGACGGAATGCAGCATTCTCACCTTTTCAGGTTTTCAGGGTCGTGCGTGATTGCGTCCCAGTTGCGGTTCCGTGCTGTATCCGACGGAGAACGCGGCTACGCCCATCCGGTACTGGTGGTCCTGCATCAGACATACTTTCCTGTTTTTGGCCGGCAGGAGGGTGGAATAAATCCGTATCTCGCCCTGCGGGAAGGCGAGCATTTCCTCGCGCCAGTCGCCGAAAAGGTCGACGGGTATGCCGTCGCCGGCGTTCCATTGCAGCGTGTCGCCGCCAAACTTGAATACTTTGCCGTCGGAAGCCAGTTCCTTGTATTCGTCGTCGTCCCACCATACGGGAGAACCGGGCAGCCAGAACGAATCCGACAGGCGTTCGCCCTTGGCGGAAAACAGAAATGGACGCTGTTCCGGGTCGCCCCTGTCCGGGCCGCACCAGAGTTCCATGCCGGGATGCGCCGGATCCCAGTCGGCCACAGTAGCCTGATTGTGCACATGCTCGGTCGGCTGGTCATATTCCATCAGGAACTTCCCCGTCGCGGCATCTACCAGACAGAGGCCGTTACGGGGAAGGCGGCTCTCGATGTTGTAGAAAATCTCCAGTCCCGGACGGTCGGGGTCGATGTCGGTCACCTCGCTGCCATCGTTGTGATACAGTTTCAAACTCCACAGAGGCTTGCCGTTGTCGTCCAGCGCGAACGTACCGGGAATAATCTCGTCCCTGCCGTCGCCGTCAATGTCGGCAATCCGGATGTTGTGACCCCCGCCTCCCCAGCAGTTTTCGTATTCACCCGTGCTTTCAAACATCCATTCCGTCTTCAGGTTCCTGTCCATGGCCTCTATCTTGATGATGCCGTAGTTTCCCCGCTGCATCAGCAGGCTGGGACGCTTTCCGTCGAGGTATGCCAGACTCATGAAATTGCGGCTTGTCCAGTCGTAGCTCCGCTGTTTTTCGATGTTTCGCGGGATATAGGGACGCTTTTGCAATACTTTCCCCGTTTCGCCGTCCAGCTTGAGCAGATATTCCGGCCCGCTCACCACGTGTCCGTCCAGCTCGCGCGGGTCGCCCTCGCCGGCCTTGACGTAAACCTCGGCCCTGCCGTCGCCGTCCAGGTCGTATACCATGAAAGGCGCGAGCCAGAGGCCCGTCTCGATTGCCCAGCCCATGTCGTGGCGCCAGAGGAACTTGCCGGTGGAACTGTAGGCTTCCAGCTTGTAGGTGTCGCGGCTGCGATACCAGCAGTCCTCGCACGTGCCGGGATCAACATACTGCAACGGATTCAGCAGCACCACAAAGTCGTAGGCTCCGTCGCCGTCCAGATCGCCGATGCCCACCTTGCCGACACTGCTCTTGGGATCGTTCAGCAGGATGGAGTGATAGTTATGGTCGCCCAGCATAAAGAACACGAACGTTTCTCCGCCGGGCATCTCCTCCTCTTTGCCGTCAACGATTTTTGTCACCCTGTAGCGGTGCGCTTCGTGAATCTTGGGACTGTTTCCTTCCAGGAAATCATAGTCTGAGCCCTTGTCCACGTAGTTCGTACTGCCGGTGATCGGTTCGCTGTTGACCTTTACCCAGTCATTGTCGGGCACGGCGCCGATGATCCTGCGATACAGGTTGAACGCAATATCGTCCGGATCGTCGGCCAGCAGTCGCCAGCCAAGATAAATCGACGTATCCGCCCTTGCAAACGCCACCAGGCCGCGTCCCAGCCGTTCCGCCTGCATGCCGTTGATTTCAAACACACTTTCCGGCGAGGTTTCCGTGACACACTGAAAGCCACCTGCCGTAATGACCGCCAGTGCGGCCATTTTCCATAGATTACCGATTCTTTTTTTCATCTTTACATTATTATTTATAGTTAGGATTATGATTATGATTTGAAAAAACTGAAATTCACGGAGCCGTACACCCTTTTCTGACAGAACTGCGGAAAAGCGGAAAAATCGTACGCCCCGGAATGTTCCAGCACAAAGAGACCTCCCTCGCGAAGCCATTTGCCGTCCCCAATCAGCCGGGGCAGTTCCGGCAGTTCCTTCAGCGAATAGGGCGGGTCGGCGAAGATAAGGTCAAAAGTTCCCCGTCCGGACGCGGAACGCAGATAGCGAAACACGTCTCCGCGTATCAGTTCCAGCGCTTCCGTCCGCAACTCGCCGGCCACTTTCCGGATAAACGACGCATGAACAGGATTCAGTTCCACGGCCGTCACCTGCCGGCAGCCGCGCGACAGCATCTCAAACGCGATGCTTCCCGTGCCGGCGAACAGGTCCAGCGCCCTCATGCCGTCCCAGTCCGTCAGGTTGTCAAGGACATTGAACAGATTCTCCTTCGCGAAGTCCGTCGTCGGACGGGCGCTGAACGACGGGGGAATCCGGAACCTGCGACGACCGTATATGCCTCTTATGATTCGCATCCGAACAGGGAAACTATATCCAGCGGGACGGGTGTTGTCCCTGATTCTGCCACCGTCCGGGGCGATTCGACCGGCACGACGTGATTCACATATTTCCGCAACGTCTTCTTCAGCTCCCGGTACAGCGACGCCGGCGCGAAAAGCACCAGCCGGTCTTCCTCCTGGTCCATCCCCGTTTGCTTCCATATATATAACAGGTAGTAGAGGAGGTCGGCGGCGTTTCCGGCGTCGAACGAATTGAGAAACGTCAGCGTGCCCCGGTCGTAACATGCCGCATCCATGAGGTTCTCATGCACCGACGCGTACAGCTGTTTCCGGAAGCAGGACAGGTTCTGTTCCCGCCAGCGGAGCAGCACCGGCGTGAGGGCATGGGTGAATTGCGGACGAATCAGCGAACGGCAGCAGAAGGCATGGACTTTTTCCGGAAGACTGTACACCATTTCGGCCTCCAGTGCGGGCAGCGGCTCGTGAAGGATTTTCTGTCCCGGAGCGGAGAAAATAAACGACAGCAGCGTTTCCCCGCGCTCTTCCGCAAAAGCCGGCTTCGGCGCCAGCGCATACAGGCTGCCGGCGTATATGACACATGCATGTTTGTAGGGATAGCTGAAAAAAACATGGTCGAAGAAAGCGTCCTTCAGCGCCTGCGGATAGGGCGTGACCGGGTCGAAGGCCGTTTCCGTGTAGAAGAAACTGCCTTTTTCCGACGGGATATGACCGGCAAAAGAAAGTCCACCCGGCCACAACCGGATGGACACTGCATACTTTTCCGCACAATCAACCGTTAACGTATCAGGAACGCGAAGCGTCATAAGGCGTGGCCTTTACTCCCAGTTACCCGCGTTGTTATTGATTTCCGTAACCGAACCGACGCGCAAACCGTCGTACTTGTCCAACTTGGTCGCCACATCTTTCAGATTGACCAGCAACTGATGGTTCAAGTCTTTCAGGTACACATCATATTTCACGCCGCTTTCGAATACCCTTACCATGTAACCCGAACTCGATGCCAGTGTCGCCGTATCCATCGAGAAACGGGCATCGGTACCGGCTACCGGTACAATCGCCAGCGAATCCACGTTGTAATTCGCTCCGAACAGGGTGTCTTTGGCCAGTACCCACAGCGTGTCGCGCTTAATCAGGCCCAGCTTGATGGCATCCTTTTCCTTCATGCCCTTTTCCAGCTGCTCGTCCGTCAACTCTCCTTCCTTAAGTACAAACGGCAGTTTCGTTTCCTTCAAGAATTTGTTCAATTCTTCAAAACTCCCGGCATGTGTGCCGAATACGTTTTTGTACTCAATCTGCGCTTTCCGGATGTCAATCAGGCGTGCCTGAATCGCGGCCTCGCGTAAAGCCCGTTCCGCATCGAACTCCATCGAACTCATAATGCTGCGATAGCACATGTACGTCAGCAACAGAATGGCTCCAACCAATAATACTCTCAGTGTAATCCTCATATCATATTTTCTTTTTTGATTTATTTCTTCAAATAATTGTGCTGCAAATATAGAAAAGAATATTTTAATGCACTAACTTTATCGCCCAAAATAATTACATGGCAATGAGAAATAATTTTATTTCCGGCAAAATCGCCCGTTTTTTCCCCTTTCAACCGACGGAAGAACAGACTGCCGCTATCCGTCAAGTGGCTGATTTTTTGCTTTCGGAAGAACCTCGCAGCGTACTGTTGCTGAAAGGATATGCCGGGACGGGAAAAACGTCGCTGATTGGCGCCACGGTGAGAGCCTTGAACGAATTTCAGCAGAAGAACATGCTGATGGCGCCGACCGGACGGGCGGCCAAGGTCTTTTCCCGGTATGCCGGGCAGAACGCCTTTACGATTCACCGGAAGATTTACCGGAAGAAGGCTTTTTCCAACGAGTTTGACGGCTTTTCACCGGCCGACAACCTGCATGGAGACACGCTGTTTTTTGTGGATGAGGCTTCCATGATTTCCAACGACACGGCCGGAAACCGGGCATTCGGAAACAGCGGGTTGCTGGACGACCTGATTCGCTATGTTTACAGCGGCGAACGCTGCCGGCTGATTCTGATGGGCGATGCGGCGCAGTTGCCGCCCGTGTCGCAGCTTGAAAGTCCCGCCCTCAACGTCGATTACCTGCGCGGATACCGGTTGCAGGCGCATGAAATCCAGCTGACCCGGGTCGCCCGTCAAAGCGAAGACTCCGGCATCCTGTTCAACGCCACCCTGATACGGCAATGCCTGCAGGCGCGCCGGCTCGACGATTATCCCGCACTGCGCCTTTCCGGCTTTGCCGACGTGAAGAAAATCGGCGGCGACGAGTTGATTGAAACCATCTCCTCGGCGTATGACCGGGACGGAGTGGATGAAACGGTGATTGTCTGCCGTTCGAACAAACGCGCCAACCTGTACAATAACGGCATACGGAACCGGATTTTGTACATGGAAGAGGAGATTTCCACGGGCGACCGGCTGATGGTGGTCAAGAACAATTATTTCCGGACGGAACAGTTGAAGGATACGGACTTTATTGCCAACGGCGAAACCGTGGAAGTGCTGCGCGTGCGCCATACGTATGAGATGCACGGGTTCCGTTTCTGCGACGTGTGGGTTCGTTTTCAGGACAACGACCTGGAGGCCGAACTGCGGATTTTGACGGATACGCTGCAAAGCGAGACGCCCTCACTGTCCAAAGAGATGAGCGACAAACTGTTTTTCAGTGTGCTGGAAAGCTACGCCGACGAAAAGACGCGGGCCGGCAAACTGAAAAAGGTCAAGGTCGACCCCTACTACAATGCCGTGCAGGTGAAATATGCGTATGCCGTCACCTGCCACAAGGCACAGGGCGGACAGTGGCGCAACGTCTTTCTGGATGTCGGATACGTCACGCGGGAAATGCTGGGCGAAGATTTCTACCGCTGGCTTTACAC
>JAISEZ010000096.1 GCA_031263835.1 Tannerella sp. | reverse complement strand
TGGCATTGCAGTCGGTAGAACGCAGCAAGCATGTAGCGACGGCTACCCCTGCCGCATCAGCAGAATAAGATTTTTGTTTAAGCCGTATTTTACTGCGCACGGCGTAATTTTTCAACCCTTTCTTTAGCTTGTAGACAGGGAATGTCTTCGTCATAGCCCCCAATTGCGTTGCTTCATTGGGGGTTATTTATATTCAATCCTTCGGATTGTGAATACTGCATTTTGAATTGTACCCTCACTAATCACTCACCACTACCCACTCACCACTCATCACTAATCACTAATCACTGAAAAAATACCTACTTTTAGGTATTGGGCGGCGAAGTCTGTTTCATTGAAAAGCCGTACTTTTGCGTTCAGTTTTCAAACATGAGATTATCGGAACTTCAAACGGGCGCAAAGGGCGTGATTGTGAAGGTGACGGGACGCGGTGCATTCCGCAGGCGTATCACGGAAATGGGATTTATCCGGGGCAAAGAGGTGCAGGTCATCCAGAATGCCCCGTTAAAGGATCCGATTCAGTACCGCATTATCGGATACGACCTGTCGCTGCGCCGCAACGACGCACGGCTGATTGAGGTGCTCACGCCCGGTCAGGAGGTGGCGGCAGCCGAACAGCCGGTCGCGACGCCGCACGCATTTACCGTTCCGGAAGACGAACTGCGCTCCCTGGCCCTCGACCGGGGAAAAACCATCAACGTGGCTTTTGTCGGCAATCCCAACTCCGGGAAAACGTCGCTGTTCAACTGCGCTTCCGGCGCTCACGAACATGTGGGAAACTACGGCGGCGTGACGGTCGACGCCAAAAAGGCCGAATTTAAACAGAACGGCTACCGGTTCAGGATTGTTGACCTGCCGGGGACGTATTCGCTGTCGAATTGCACAGCTGAGGAAAAGTATGTGCGCGACCATCTCGACAACGAACTTCCGGACGTGGTTGTCAACGTGGTGGACGCCTCCAATCCGGAGCGTAACTTCTACCTGACGTGCCAGCTGATTGACATGGACGTCCCGGCGGTGATTGCGCTCAACATGTACGACAGCCTGGAGCGCCACGGCGACAGGTTCGATTACCCTTCCCTGGCGCGGATGATCGGGATTCCCGTCGTCCCGACCAACGGGCGTACGGGCGAAGGGCTGGATGCGCTCTTTAACCGTGTCATTCAGGTGTATGAGGAAACCGACCCCGTGCTGCGTCATGTCCATATCAATTACGGGGAAACGCTGGAGGGCAGTATCCGGCACATCCGGAACCTGCTCCGCGCAAACAGCGCCATCGAAGAGAGCCGCTCGAAACGCTGCCTGGCCATCCAGCTGCTGGAACGGGACCGGGCGGCCGAACAGTATATCCGTCAACTGCCCGCGCACGAAGCCATCCTGAAGGAACGCGACCGCGACGTCGCGCAGCTGGAGCATCTGCTGCATACCGACAGCGAAACGGCTTTTGCGGATGCCCGTTACGGATTCATCTCCGGCGCCCTGCGCGAGACGTATGTGCCCAACAAGCTCCGGGACGTGTCGCGTACGCAGCTCATCGACGCCGTTGTCACGCACCGGATGCTGGGCTTTCCCGTCTTCCTGCTTTTCATGTGGATTATGTTCGAAGCCACCTTCCGGCTGGGCGAATATCCGATGAACTGGATTGAAACGCTGGTGGAATCCGTCGGGGCCTTTGTCCAGAGCTACCTGGCGGAAGGCCCGCTGAAGGATTTGCTGGTCGACGGCATCATTCGCGGCGTCGGCGGCGTGATTGTCTTTCTTCCGAACATACTGATTCTCTATGCCTTCATCTCCCTGATGGAAGATTCGGGCTACATGGCGCGGGCCGCGTTTATCATGGACAAGCTGATGCATGCCATGGGACTGCACGGGAAATCCTTTATTTCCCTGATTATGGGATTCGGCTGCAACGTCCCGGCCATCCTGGCGTCGCGCACCATCGAAAGCCGCAACAGCCGGATGCTGACCATGCTGGTCAACCCGCTGATGAGTTGCAGCGCCCGCCTGCCCGTCTATCTGCTGCTGGCGGGCGCCTTCTTTCCCGGTCAGGCCGGTCTCATCCTGTTTATCCTGTACGGCTCGGGGATTCTGCTGGCCGTCGTGATGGCGCGTCTCTTCAAACGTTTCCTGATTAAGGGTGAAGACATCCCCTTTGTCATGGAACTGCCGCCCTACCGGATGCCCACGGCGCGCTCCATCCTCATCCACATGTGGGACAAGGCTTACCAGTATCTCCGCAAGATGGGCGGCGTCATTCTGATTGCGTCCGTCATCATTTGGTTTTTAGGCTATTTCCCGCGCGAGACGGAACAGGACAGGCACTATGACGAACAGATAGCGGAGGTTTCGCAATCCCTGCTCTCCTCCGGCGAAAAGGAGCAGAAAATAGACGAACTGGAGCGGGTCAAGGCCATCGAACACCAGCAAAACTCCTATATCGGACGTCTCGGGCAAGCCGTACAGCCCGTGTTGCAGCCCCTGGGCTTCGACTGGAAAATCAGCATCAGCCTGCTGACCGGGATGGCGGCCAAGGAAGTGGTCGTCAGCACGCTGAGCGTACTGTACACGGGCGAAGACGAAGACGCCGGCGGCGCCCAGCTGACCGAACGGCTGAAACAGAGCCGCGACGCCCGCGGAAATCCGGTGTTTACACCGCTGGTCGCGCTGAGTCTGATGTTTTTCGTGCTGATTTACTTTCCCTGTATCGCGACCGTCACGGCCATTGTGAAGGAGTCCCGTTCGTGGAAGTGGGGACTGTTCGTCATCGGATACACGTGCATACTGGCGTGGGCCGTCGCCTTCGCCGTCCATCAGGCAGGTCGTTTATTTATCTGAAAGGGAAGGACATGTTTCAGGAAATCGCCATTATCCTTATCGGCATACTGACTGCCGGGTACATACTCCGGAAACTCTACCGGCTTTTCTCTTCATCCGCAACAGACAACTCTCCGTGTGCAGGATGCGGGGGACGCTGTCAGCTTTCGGACATACGCAACGGAACCTGTCCACCGGAAGATGAAAATGAAACAGGTCGAAAAAAATAAACCCAAAATGTCCATTCGCGCATTTCAGCATTAATGATTCTATTCGGAATCCGTTTAATCCGATGCAGGGCTACAACGGCCTCCCGCAGCGTTCGGCGACCGACTGACGGCGTACAGCGGCTTCCCGGAACGTCCGGCGACCGACTGACGGCGTACAGTGGCTTCCCGGAACGTGCGGCGACCGAATGTAGGGGTACATTTGATTCCCGCAGCGTGCGGCGACCGAATGTAGGGGTACATTTGATTCCCGCAGCGTGCGGCGACCAAATGTAGGGGTAGATTTGATTCCCGCAGCGTGCGGCAGCCAAATGCAGGGGTACATTTACGGCTTCCCGGAGCATCCGGCAACCCGATGAAGGGATACCGTTCCGCCGCTACGCTCTCCCCTCCCTTGTGGGGAGGGGCCGGGGGAGAGGTCAAAATACGGCGTTCCGCCATGCCTTTCTCCGTGTTCTCCGTGTCTCTGTGGTGATAATTTATTTTCAATGCCCGTAGAGTATAAATGAGTGATTGACGTAGATTATACCCATACAAAATGTTATAGGGCCAAAAATAAACTATCCAATAAATCGAATTGCCGGAAGTTATTTTCCGGATTGCTTATTTCCAAACAATTTCTAATCACTACCCATGGTTTCCATGTCCCGGTGCACGATTTGCTCCTTATCTTCGAAGGTTTCCCGGGTCAGTTCGTGCCAGAGGATGTCTTTCAGTTCCGTAAGGCCCTGTTGTGCCACGGCCGAAATAAAGGCGCACGGGACATCGGGCAAGTCCTTCCGGATGACGGCGAGACGTTCCCCGTCCGCCAAATCGCATTTCGTGACAGCCAACACCCTGTTTTTCCCCATCAGGTCGGGATTATAGTTCAGGAGTTCGCTGTCGAGCACTTCATATTCGCGCCGGATGTCCTGCGCGTCGGCCGGAATCATAAACAGCAGGAGGGAATTGCGTTCGATATGGCGCAGGAAGCGCAGTCCGAGACCTTTTCCTTCGCTGGCGCCTTCGATGATTCCGGGAATGTCGGCCATGACGAACGAACGGTTGTCGCGGAAGGAAACAATCCCCAGATTCGGTTCCAGCGTCGTAAAGGGATAGTCCGCTATTTTGGGTTTGGCGGCGGACATGACGGACAGCAGGGTGGACTTGCCGGCATTCGGGAAACCGACCAGCCCGACGTCCGCCAGCAGTTTGAGCTGGAGGATAACCGTCCGTTCCTCTTCGGGTTCGCCCGGCTGGGCATAACGCGGCGCCTGATTGGTGGCGGTCTTGAAGTGCACGTTGCCACGTCCGCCCTTGCCGCCCTTCAGCAGCCGGACGGTCTGTCCGTCTTCCGTCACGTCGCAGAGGTAGGCGCCCGTTTCGGCGTCGTAAGCCACCGTTCCGCAGGGGACTTCGATAATCCGGTCTTCGCCGTCCTTTCCGGAACTCCGTTTGGCGCTGCCGTTTTCGCCGGAGGAGGCAAAGACATGGCGTTCGAACTTCAGGTGGAGCAACGTCCAGAGATTGCGGCTGGCACGTAAAAAAACGTCGCCGCCGCGTCCGCCGTCGCCGCCGTCCGGCCCGCCCCGCGGAATGTATTTCTCGCGCCGGAAATGCATCGAACCCTGTCCGCCTTTTCCCGAACGGCAATAGATTTTTACGTAATCGACAAAATTTGACTCAGACATAATTCATTCAAAGATTTAAAAATTCAAAGATTCAAAAATTCAGGATTCAGCGATTCGGCATTCGATGACGTCAACGATTCGCCGGAAAATCTCCTCTATCGTCCCGCGACCCTTGACGGCGGCATACTTTCCTTCATTGAGATAATAGGTGGCCAGGGGAGCGGTCTGCGTGCGATAGACGGCCAGCCGCGCCTGAACGGTTTCCGGATGGTCGTCCGAACGGCCGGAACTCTTCCCGCGTTCCAGCAGGCGCCGAATCAGTTCATCGTCATCCACCTGCAGGTCAATCAAAACGGACAGATTCATTCCGTGCGCATCCATGATTTTTTTCAGGGCAATGGCCTGCGGAATGGTACGCGGAAAACCGTCAAAGAGGATTCCCTTTGAATCCTGTTTCCCGTCCAGAAAACCGGCCACCAGCCGGACGGTGATTTCATCGGGTACCAGCCGGCCCCGGTCAATATACTCTTTGGCCATCTTTCCCGGCTCGCTTCCTTCGTCAATGGCTTTACGGAGTTCCAGTCCGGTCGAAATATAATCCAGCCGGAACTTTTCCACAATCAATGCGCTTTGTGTGCCTTTGCCCGAACCCGGCGCACCAAAAATAATGATATTCAGCATAATATTTTTGTAATGAAAAACAGTCAGTTGTCAGTTTGAACTTTGTAGATATTGCGTGAAGTGCGTCCCAGTCCGTCATAATCCAGTCCGAATCCCACGACAAAATCACTGGCAATTTCCAGGCCGATATAGTCCGGTTTCAGGTCGCATTTCAGCGAACCGGGCTTGAACAGCATCGTAGCCAGACAGACCCTGCCGGCGCCGGACTTCTGCAGTTTCCGCATCACGTATTGCATGGTCAGCCCCGTATCGACGACGTCCTCCAGCAGGACAATCTGCCGGCCGTTTATGTCTCCGCGGACGGGCAGCACCTCCTGCACCACTCCTTCGGATTGCGTGCCCCGGTAGGACGAGTAGGCGGCAAACGTAAGCTCGCAGGCCGGAGGCAGACAACTCATCAGCTCTGCGGTGAACATGTAGGCGCCGTTTAAGATTCCGACAAAAAGCGGATTCTGTCCTTCGGTGTCGCGCCGGATGTCTCCCGCCATTTTCCTGATGGCCGCCACGATTTCAGCTTCCGGAATAAACAGCTCAAAATCTTTGTCTTTCAATCGAATTTTTTCTTCCATCGATTCCTGTTCTTTTGAAGACGCAAATTTACGCAAAGATAAGTTGCACTGCTGTATAAAATCATGTATTTTTGCAGGCGTAAGACAGAAAGTATGTTAAAGATATTTGAAACAGAAAAGATAAGGGAACTGGACCGGTACACAATCGACCATGAACCGGTTGCTTCCATTGATTTGGTAGAGCGCGCCGCTACGGCCTTTGTGCGCGAATACAGCCTTCACTTTACAAAACAGCGCCGGGTGATTGTGTTTGCCGGTTACGGAAATAACGGCGCCGATGCGCTGGCCGTTGCGCGCCTGCTGGCGGAAGACAACTATCGCGTAGAAGTCTGTTTAATCAATCCCGCGCGCCGGTTGTCGCCGGATTGCGAACTGAACAAAGCGCGCCTGCTAACGGTGCCGAAGGTCGATTTTGTCGAGGTGTCCGGAGACGAAAATTATGCACCGCCCAAACTTCCGGCGCATGAAGTGGTGGTGATTGACGGGCTGTTCGGTTCCGGGCTGAACCGTCCGCTGGAAGCGGGATATGCGGGACTGGTGGAATATATCCATCAGTCCGGTGCGAAGGTGGTGTCCATTGACATCCCTTCGGGGCTGTTCGGCGAAGATAACGCCGCGAACCGTCCGCAGGGCATCATGCGGGCGGACTGGACCTGGACGTTCGAATTTCCGAAACTTGCCTTTTTCCTGTCCGAAAATGCGCCTTATACGGGGAAATGGAATGTGTTGCCGGTCGGGATTCATCCGGCCATTGTCGAACAGACGGAGACGCCTTATTATATGCTGACGGACGAAGATATACCCGGGCTGATTCGTCCCCGGGCAACCTTTGCACACAAGGGCGTCTTCGGTCATGCGCTGTTGATTGCCGGGAGCAAAGGCAGGACGGGAGCCGCCGTGCTGGCGGCAAGCGCCTGTCTGCGCAGCGGCGCCGGGCTGTTGACGGTTCATTTGCCGTTCCGGGGCGAAACCGCGCTCCAGACATCCCTTCCCGAAGCGATGCTGAGTCTGGATACAAATGAAGATTTTGTTTCGGAGCTGCCGGAACTGACGCCTTATGACGCCATCGGCACAGGCCCCGGACTGGGAACGCAGGCCGCTTCGCAGGCGGTGCTGGAGGCGCTGCTGACCTCTGCGGAAAAGCCGCTGGTGCTGGACGCCGATGCGCTTAACATCCTGTCGATGAACAGGGCCTGGATTGCAGCCCTGCCGCCGCGCACCCTCCTGACGCCTCATCCGAAGGAGTTCGACCGCCTGTTCGGAGACTGTGCATCCGGTTACGAACGGCTCCACAAAGCGATGGACATGGCGAGGGAACATGAATTGGTTATTGTCCTGAAAGGCGCTTATACCGCCATTTGCACCCCGGAAGGAAACGTGTATGTTAATGTAACGGGCAACCCCGGAATGGCAACAGCCGGAAGCGGCGATGTGCTGACCGGTATCCTGCTGGGACTGCTGGCGCAGGGATATCCGCCCGAGACCGCCGCACAAATCGGCGTTTACCTGCACGGTTTGGCGGGGAATCTGGCAGCGGCCGACTGTTCGCAGGAAAGCATGATTGCCGGTGACCTCATCCGGATGCTCGGCAAGGCATTCAAGTTGCAGAAGGATGAAAATCCGGATGATGTGATATGAACAGACGGAAGCAATAAATGAAAAGCGAAGGCGTTTTTATAAACAGACATCCTGTCTTTGCAGGAAAAGGGCAATGGACGGATTTTAAAACGAAAACGAGATGAACCATTTAATAGGTACAAATGCGGGGCTTGTATGGCGGGCGCTGAACAAATGCGGCCGGATGAGCGTAAAGGATATCAAGAAAGAAACGAAAATCCGGAAGGAAAAAGACGTGTACACCGCCATCGGCTGGCTGGCAAAAGAAGGAAAGATAGACCTTTCCGAACAGGAAGGAGAAACAAGTATCTGGCTGGTCGAATAATTGATACTTTGCGCGGGATGGTTTTGTGCATTCCCCGTCAGGGAACCCTATCAATAGAAAAACGTGTGCCGCTCATCTGTCATTCCCCGAAGGGGATTCATAAATAGAATTATGAATTATGAGTCATGAATTATGATAGGAAATGAATGCCCTGCGGTCAAAAACGGCCTTGCCTGTCTTCCTGTCTATTCATGATTCATAATTTATAATTCATAATTCTATTGATATAAATGCCCTGACGGGCAATGCATAAAACCGGGCCGTGCGAAGTATAGCAGTTAGCAGACCGTAAAAAGACAGGTGCCGGAGGCTGAAAAGCACGTCCGTGTTTTTTTTATCCACGCACGTGTTTGTTTCAACTACGCGCGTGGTCATTCCAACCACGCGCGTGGATTTTTCAAACACGCGCGTATTTATTTTATCCACGCGCGTCTTTATTTCAAACACACGCGTAGTCATTTCAAACACGCGCGTGGATTTTTCAAACACGCGCGTGTTTATTTTATCCACGCGCGTCTTTATTTCAAACACGTGCGTGGTCATTCCAACCACGCACGTGGATTTTTCTTCCACGTCTGTGTTTTTTTTGTCTTTCCCGAAAAATTTCATCTTCCGTCTTTTTTTACAGTTATACTGCACGCGGCATGGTTTTGTGCATTGACCCAACAGTCATTCCCGCCGGAAACCCTTGAATCTTTGAATGGTTGAATCTTTGAATTTTATATCCATACACAAAACCATGCCGCGC
>JAISEZ010000047.1 GCA_031263835.1 Tannerella sp. | reverse complement strand
CACCGTTCCCAGAGCCGTCCCGCAGCCATTTTTCCACCCTTTTTCGGTCATTCGCCGGGATGTTTTCCTGCGAACAACCGGCTATCAACCGTGATTTGTCTGATAATTTCTTCATCGTTTTTGTTTCTTCCATATATAAGTCACTTCTGCCCCCCTCATACCCTAAACTCAAGGCGCATTTTTATGTATCATTAACTATTCTCCGGGTAATCGGGCAACCGTTCTGCACCGTTTGCGGCCTTGTCCAGCAAGCATTCTTCCACCTTTCTTCGATCTTCCGTCGAAATGGTCCCCTGCAAACAACAGGCCATCAGCGGTGATTTGTCTGACAATTTCTGCAGGGTGCATTTCAAAATGTCGCATCACGCCATAGGCGTAACCTGTGAATAACCCCCGGATTTATCCGGGGGTGACGGTGCGCCACTCTCCGAACGCCGTCAGGTGTTACCCTCACGGAGCATTCCGGCAGGCGGGTAACTCCTCCGGAGTGATGGGACGAAGATGCCTGGTGGCGCCTGCCGGAAATGGAACCCTGAAACGGAGACGGAGACGGAGTTGATACAGGGATGCATTTCAAAATGTTGCATCGTGCTACGCCGATAGGCGTAACCTGTGAATAACGCCGGGATTTATCCGGGGGTGACGGTGCGCCTCTCTCCGAACGCCGTCAGGTGTTACCCTCACAGAGCATCCCGGCAGGCGGGTAACTCCTACGGAGTGATGGGAATAAGATGCATTTTTCCGCCCACCGGGATAAATCCCGGCGTTATTCACAGGCTACGCCTACGGCGTGATGCGACATGTTGAAATGCACCCTTGAATCTTTGAATTATTGAATCATTGAATCTTTTTTCCTACCTTTGTGCGCAAACAGTAAGGCATTACGCATGAAGAGATGCAGGTATGAACATTCGGGAACGGGGTGGTGGTTCGCAGGAATATGCGCATTGGCGCTGCTCGGTTCCTGCGCCAATATGGCGACGCCCAACGGCGGGCCGTATGACGAGACACCGCCGAAGTTCCTGCGCAGCACGCCCGTCCGACATGCCACCCGCTATGAAGGCAGGAAAATCGAAATCTTCTTCGACGAACTGATTCAGATTGAGCGGCCGTCGGAAAACGTAATCATCACGCCCCCGCAAACCAACCTGCCCGTTGTCCGGGCCGTCGGGAAAAAGGTCAGGGTCGAATTGAAGGACACCCTGAAACCGGACGTCACGTACACAATCGACTTCACCAATTCCATTGCTGACAACAACGAAAAGAACGTACTGGAAAATTTCACTTTCGCCTTCTCCACAGGCGACGTAATCGACTCGCTCGAGGTGGCGGGAATCGTACTGAATGCGGAGAATCTGGAGCCGATGCCCGATATTCTGGTGGGACTGCACCGGAATCTGGCCGATTCGGCCTTCACGACGGAGCCGTTCTTCCGCACCTCGAAGACAAACGAGCGCGGACGGTTTGTCATCCGGAACGTTGCCGAAGGAAGCTATCGCCTGTACGCACTGAACGACGCCAACCGCGACTACCGTTTCGACCAGCCCGGCGAGGAAATCGCCTTCCATGACTCCGTCATCGTGCCCCGCTTCGAGTTTGCCACCCGGCAGGACACCGTATGGAAAGACTCGCTGACCGTCGACACCGTCCGGACAGTCGGCTACACGCATTTCCTGCCGGACGACGTCACGCTGCGGCTGTTCAGGGAAACGTTTCAGCGCCAGTACATGCTCCGTCCCGAACGGACGCAGCCGCACCTGTTTGCCCTGAAATTCAACGCGCCGGTGGACACGCTGCCCGAAGTGACGCTGCTGAACGGCGACCCGGTCGAAGAAAACTGGTACCTGACGCAGCTGCTGGACGGCAACACCGCAATCAATTACTGGATTGCCGACTCGACGGTCTGGCAGCGGGACACGCTGCTCCTGCAGGTCGCATACCTCAAAAGCGATTCGCTCAACATCCCGCGTCCGCAAACCGATACCGTCCGCCTGACCATGCGCAGGCAACCGGCGGCGGCGACCGGAAGGCGGCGCTCGAAAAAGAATGAACCGGAACCGGTCGAATATCTGCTTCCGCAACTCAGGCCGGGCGGTTCGGCGGACCTGGCCGACACGATGGCGCTTGTTTTCACGGAGCCGGCGCCGGACTTCGCCAAAGAGCACCTCCTGCTGGAACTGCAGCAGGACACGCTCTGGACGCCGGTTGACTTCACCTTCCGGCAGGACAGCGCCGACATCCTGAAGTATTGCATCGAACGGACGTGGCAATATGAGGAAAACTACCGGCTGACCATCGACTCGGCGCGTATTTTCAGTCTCTACGGGAAATGGAACAACCTTTTTCAATCGACCTTCAGATTCAAGTCGAAGGACGAATACGGCCACCTGTACATCCACATCGAAGGCGTGACGGGGGCTGCCTTTGTGGAACTGCTGAACGGCAATGATGCGCCGGTGCGGAAGGCTCCCGTGGAACGGGGCGGCGCGCTCTTCATGAACCTGAGACCGGAGAAATATTATGCCCGTATCGTGCTGGACACCAACGGGAACGGCGTATGGGATACGGGAAACTATGCGGAAGGGACGCAGCCGGAGGAAGTATTTTATTCCTCCAGGCTGTACGAAATGCGCGCCAATTTTGAGGTAGAAGAAACATGGAACGTCCTGTCCGTACCGGTCACGTCCCAAAAGCCGGCGGAAATAACCAAAAACAAACCGAAAGATGTTACAAAACAAAAGCGCAACTATAAGGAAGAAGGCCGGTCGCAGTCGGGGAGCAGCGGCGGCTTCGGCGGTATGGGCGGACTGGGTGGCGGCAGTCTGGGTTTCTGACATCGCGAAGCGGTTGCCCGTTCTTTTCTGCATGTGGTTGCTTCCGGCGG
>JAISEZ010000035.1 GCA_031263835.1 Tannerella sp. | reverse complement strand
GAGGAGACGTACTTGTTGACCATTGTATAGGAACGTCCGCGGCGGTAGTCTTCGTTCGACATTTCCTCGCCGATGCGGTGCTGCAGATAGTTCGTCGTCCATGATTCACCTTCGGGAATATCGTGCTCCATACTTGTCTCAAGCGGGAAGAACCCGCGTCCGTATGCCTGCGCCCGCGAAAGGACATGCAGCCGGTGACACCAGTCCACATACGTTTTCGTAAAGCGTTCGAGGAACATTTCGGCCTTCGTGGTCTCCACGTCGAAACGCATCCGCTCAATCATCTCCCGGAATTCGGGCGACATGCCGACGCCGTAGTTGTAGTCGGAAACGTTGCCCATGCCTTCCGTCTTGAACAGGACGTAGGGCAGATAGGGCATGATGTCGTAGCCGTTGCGACGGCGGAAGACTTCCTCCATATCCCCTGTCCAGTTGGCGCCTTCGAGTTCCATGCTGTCGGTGAAGAGGGCGCGAATGTAGCCCGATAGCGCTCCGATGCGGTGTTCGATGGTGTCGGACATGCGGGTCAGGTATTTGGTCACGGCGTCTTTGTCCAGGTGATTCAGCGTGGGGCCGTCGGCGCCCGGCGCTCCGTTGATGACTTCGCCGAAGGCACTGATTTTAACCAGGCTGTAGAGGGCGTGCTTTCCCTTCGGAATGTCGATGCGGAACACGTCGCTGCCGCTGATGCGGTCCGTCAGGTTGATTTCCTCCTCCAGACGGCTGAGGGGGTCGGGCGCCAGGCGGAGCGAAAGCAACTTCGGGAGACGGCCGCTGTAGGGTTCGCTGAGCCGGGGGTCGGCCTCCTTCAGCAGGCTGAACAGGGAAGTCTCGTACGTCATCGGCCCTTCGAGCTTCGTCACGCCGATTACCATGACCTGCCCGCGTTCTTCGTCGTTCAGGAACTTGCCGCCGAACGGCCATCCGGAGCCGACAATCAGGTCGCAGGTCATGCCCAGTTTCTTCGCCTCGTCGCAGGCCACCTTCACCGCGTCAATCCATTCGTCGCCGAGCCATTCAAGAGCGGGAATGCCCAGGTCGTCCGTGTCGCCGGGGAATTTCACGGGATTGATTTCCACCCCGCCAATACCGGCGTCCCTGAGCAGGCGCAGCTCGCGGACGAGTTCTCCGGGTTGCACCCTGTTACCGTTCCACCACCACCGCACAAAGGGACGGTATCCTGATTCGGGCGCCCTGAACAGGGCATACGTATCTTCCACTTTTCCACCTGTTTTTGCCGCATAAGCCTCGGCCGTTGTCCACGAGGGGAAAACCATCAACCCGCCCGAAAGCAGGGAACTTTTTACTATAAATGATCGTCTATCCATAAAATCTATTTTTAATATATGCCCGCAAAGATACAACAAAGTAGTGATTAATGATTAGTGGTTAGTGGTTAATGCGAATCAGTAATTAGTGATGAGTGATATTGGAAACAGAATGGCGTCCGGTGAACAGTCATAATTTCCCGCGAAATCTTCTTCATTCGCTCAAAACGGCCACTCAGGGATTTGAGTGCCCTGAACCCGACCCTGCCGTCATGTTCGCTGGCCGCATGTATTTTTATGGTATAACTGGTAACTTGAATTAGTTAGTAGTCAGTAGATAATAGTTAGTAGAATAGCAGCCGGCAGAACACGCAGTCGTGCATTCTACTAACTGCTATCTACTCTCTACTAACTTACTCTTTCAAAACAGACTCCAGGCGACGGTCAGGCCGGCCATCACGATGGCAACCATGCTCATCAGTTTAATCAGGATGTTGAGGCTGGGGCCGGAGGTATCCTTGAACGGGTCGCCCACGGTATCGCCCACGACGGTTGCCTTGTGCACGTCCGAACCCTTGCCGCCGAAGTTGCCTTCTTCCACATATTTCTTTGCGTTGTCCCAGGCGCCGCCGGCGTTGGCCATGAACACGGCCAGTACGAATCCGGAACCCAGACCGCCGGTCAGCAGTCCCATCACACCCGATACGCCGAAAATAAGCCCGGTCACGATCGGTGCCAGAATCGCCAGAATCGACGGCAGCAGCATTTCCCTCTGTGCGCCTTTGGTCGAGATGGCCACGCAACGGGCATAGTCGGGCGTAGCTTCGCCCGTCAGGATACCCTTGATTTCACGGAACTGACGGCGTACCTCGTTCACCATGCTTTGCGCGGCGCGTCCGACGGCGTTCATCGTCAGGCCGCAGAACAGGAACGACATCATCGAACCGATAAAGACGCCGGTCAGCACTTTCGGATTCATCAGGTTGATCTGATAATAGTTCATGAAATCGAGGATGTTGGCCGTCGCCACTTCCACCGTCTTGCCGTCGGCAAAGGTCAGCACGGTTTGCCCGATATGCTGCATCCCGATCTTTATTTCCTCGATGTAGGAGGCCAGCAGCGCCAGCGCCGTCAGGGCAGCCGAACCGATGGCAAAGCCCTTGCCGGTAGCCGCCGTCGTATTGCCCAGCGCGTCGAGGGCGTCGGTACGCTTGCGCACTTCGGGTTCGAGGCCGCTCATCTCGGCGTTGCCGCCGGCGTTGTCGGCTATCGGGCCGTAGGCGTCGGTCGCCAGCGTAATCCCCAGCGTCGAGAGCATCCCCACGGCGGCGATACCGATGCCGTACAGACCGCGGCTCAGGTTTTCCGCCAGCAGCATGTTCTGCACATCAAAACCGATGGCGAAAAGATACGCCAGGATGATGGCCACGCCGATGGTAATCACGGGAATGGCTGTTGACATCATCCCCAGTCCGATGCCGGAGATAATCACCGTCGCCGGGCCGGTCTGTCCGCTTTCGGAGATACGCTGTGTCGGCCTGTAGGAATGGGACGTATAATATTCCGTCGCCTGTCCGATAATCACGCCGGCCACCAGACCGCTAATCACGGACAGCGAAAGTCCCCACCAGTTCGGGATGCCAAGTATGTACAGAATGCCGAACGTGGCAGCGGCGATCAGCACGGAACTGATGTTCGTTCCCCTCCCCAGCGCGCCGAGGAGCTGCTTCATATTCGCGCCTTCCTTCGTCCGTACCAGGAAAATACCCAGGATGGAGAGCACAATGCCCACCGCCGCGATAAGCATCGGGGCAAAAATGGCTTTCAGCTGCATGTCGCCCTCCGTAAAGAAGGCCGAAGCGCCCAGCGCAGCCGTAGCCAGAATCGAGCCGCAGTATGATTCGTACAGGTCGGCGCCCATGCCGGCCACATCACCCACATTGTCGCCCACGTTGTCGGCAATCGTAGCCGGGTTACGCGGATCGTCTTCCGGAATACCGGCTTCCACTTTCCCCACCAGGTCGGCGCCCACGTCGGCAGCCTTCGTATAGATGCCGCCTCCCACACGGGCAAAGAGCGCCTGCGTCGATGCGCCCATACCGAAGGTCAGCATGGTCGTGGTGATAATCACCAGTGTCTGTGCCTGCGTAGGTTCATTTATCGCCCAGTTCAGCACAACAAACCACAGCGAAATGTCGAGCAGCCCCAGGCCGACCACCGTCAGGCCCATCACGGCGCCGGCGCGGAAAGCCACTTTCAGGCCGCTGTCCAGCGAGCGGCGGGCGGCATTGGCCGTACGTGCCGAAGCATACGTCGCCGTCTTCATACCGATGAACCCGGCCAGTCCGGAGAAGAATCCGCCGGTCAGGAAGGCGAACGGCACCCAGCCGTTCTGTACGCCGAATCCGTATGCCAGCACAATAAAAAACACGCAGAGGACGGCAAACACGATACTCACCACCTTATACTGCTGTCGCAGGTAAGCCATCGCTCCCTGCCGCACGTGGCGGGCAATTTCCTTCATCGTGTCGGTGCCCTCGCTTTCTTTCATCATCTGCCTGAAAAAGATCCAGGCAAACAGTAACGCCACTACCGACGCTACCGGAATAAACCAAAAAATACTCGTAATCATGACAATACTTCAAAATTAAATGTTGCAAAATGC
>JAISEZ010000026.1 GCA_031263835.1 Tannerella sp. | reverse complement strand
CGTGTATATCGAAGTTTTGAAATCGAAAATCCACCGGGTGACGGTGACGGAGGCCAATCTGGACTACATCGGGAGCATCACGATTGATGAACGCCTGATGGAGGCGGCCAACCTGATTGAGCATGAGAAAGTGTGCGTGCTGAACAACAACAACGGCGAACGGTTCGAGACGTATGTCATCAGGGGCCGGCGCGGTTCGGGCGTCATTTGCCTGAACGGAGCGGCGGCGCGCCGCGTACTGCCCGGCGACGTCGTCATCATCCTGTCCTATGCGCGCATGGAGTTCGAGGAGGCCAGACGCTTCCGTCCGGCCGTGATTTTCCCCGATACCGCCACCAATCAGCTGACCTGACCGCCCGGCGGTCCGTACCGGAGCGTCGCCCGTTAATCCCATGCATACGAACAGGCATATCTGGAAAATAAGCTATCCGATTTTTTTGAGTCTGCTGGCGCAGAACATCATCAACGTGACGGATACGGCTTTTCTGGGGCGCGTCGGCGAAGTGGAACTGGGCGCTTCGGCGATGGGCGGCCTGTATTATATCTGCATCTATACCATTGCATTCGGTTTCAGTACCGGCTCGCAGATTATGATTGGCCGGCGCAACGGCGAACGCAACTTCGAGGCCGTAGGGCCGGTGGTGATTCAGGGCGTTTTTTTCCTGACTGCGCTGGCGGCTGCAATTTTCCTCTTTTCGCGCCTGATGGCCGGCGGCATCATGCGGATGCTAATCTCGTCGGAAGTCGTCCGCACGGCCACGCTGGAATTTCTGGACTGGCGCGTTTACGGCTTTTTCTTTTCGTTCGTGAACGTCATGTTCCGGGCCTTCTTCGTGGGGATTACCCGCACGAAAGTGCTGACGTGGAACGCCCTGCTGATGGCCGGCATCAACGTCATACTGGATTACCTGCTGATATTCGGTCATGCCGGACTGCCCTGCATGGGCATCCGGGGCGCCGCCATTGCGTCGGTCATCGCCGAGGGCGCGTCGGTCGTTTTCTTCCTGATATACACTTTCCTGACGGTTGACCGGAAACGCTACGGGCTGCACCGTTTCCCGCCGTTCAACCCCCGCCTGCTGAAGCAGGTACTGAACATATCCGTTTTCATGATGATGCAGCAGTTTGCGTCGATGAGCACGTTTTTCCTGTTTTTCATCGTCGTCGAACGCCTTGGCCAGCGCGAACTGGCCATAGCCAACATCATCCGCAGCATCTATGTAGTGATGTTCATCCCGGTCAGCGCGCTGGCCACGACGACGAATACGCTGGTGAGCAACCTTATCGGAGCAGGCGGGGTGTCGCAGGTCATTCCGCTGATTCGGCGGATAGTGCGGCTTTCCGCCGGCGTTATGGCATGTTTTTCGCTGGTTTTGTGTATTTTCCCCCGTGCCATGCTGTCGATTTACACGAACGACGCCGCCCTGCTGGCGGATTCGGTACCCTCGCTCTACGTAATCGCCGCCACGGCGCTGATCAATTCGGCGGCCTCCGTCGTTTTCAACGGCCTGTCGGGTACGGGCAACACCCGTCCGGCATTCGTAATCGAACTCTGCGTACTGGTGATTTACGTGCTGTTCGTTTATGTAGCGGGCGTCCGGCTGCGCCAGCCCGTACACATCTGCTACCTCTGCGAACTTATTTATTTCCTCGCGCTGCTGGCCGGCTGCACGCTGTATTTCCGTTTCGCCCGGTGGGACAAAAAAGTCGTATGAAATGTGTATGGATATAAAATTCAAAGATTCAACCATTCAAAGATTCAAGGGTTGCCGGTCGGGAATGGCTCCGTCAACAATGCTGACGGACGCAGTTCTGCAAAAACCGCCCCGACAGCAACGCTGGCGGACGCAGTGCAGCCGGGACTGGCCCGTCAGCACCGCTGTCGGACGCAGTGCAGCAAAAACCGCCCCGACAGCAACGCTGTCGGACGCAGTTCTGCAAAAACCTCCCCGACAGCAACGCTGTCGGACGCAGTGCAGCAAAAACCGCCCCGTCAGCAACGCTGTCGGACGCAATCCTGCAAAAACTGCCCCGTCAGCATTGCGACCGCCTTGAATCAGGATGGAGGAAATCAGATTTCGACCGGCGCGACCGTTTAAACTGCACCCGGCTCACTGGCATACCGGCTCATTCTCACATTTATATCAGGGTCTAACCAGAAAGGCTTTTTTGAAAACTTTCCGCTGGCCGTCCGGGTGGTAACATTCGGCATAGAAAATATATACATCCGGCCGGAGACGGTTTCCGTCCAGTCCGCAGCCGTCCCAGCGAATGTCGCTTTCCTGCCCGGACAGCCGGTTGTTGGCTATTTCCGCGAGCCTCCTTCCATCCGGCGAAAAAACTTCCATCTTCAGGCGGTAGCCCGTCCTGTCCGCCCGGAACGCAATCACATATTCATCCGTTTCAGGAACGTATCCCGGCGGGAGCAATGAAACGGCTTCGCTTTTATCCGCGCCGCAGTGCGAATTTCGATAACCGGGCGTACCGTATCCGACGGAAGCAGTGGCTGACGTCCAGTTGGAGGCATCCTGCGTATCCGCTTCCGGCTGAATGCGCTCCAGTGAAACGCCTTTCGGGTTTTTGATGGCGCTGTCGTGCCACCTGGAGGAATACGTGACTTCGTCGATGACGACCCCGTCTCTTGTCCGGCACAAAACCGGACTGGCGCCGGTATTACTCAGTTCCGGCAGTTTCAGTTCGTAAACGGCTTCCGGCGAGGGGGTGGAATAAAAACCCAGTACGCTTTCGCGGACGCCTGTCAGAACGATACAGGCGCCCGGCAGCACCGGTTCGGTAATGGAAGACAGCGCATAGCGGGTACGCAATTCGCCGTCCGCCCGCCGGATAGCAATCGACA
>JAISEZ010000240.1 GCA_031263835.1 Tannerella sp. | reverse complement strand
CACTAAAAAGAGCTGATTGTTTTCCATGCGGAAGCGTTCGTCGCGGTCGAGGAGAAAGCGGATGACGCGGATGTTCTTTTCCTTATCCAGCGGCAGTGCTTCGGAGAGGTACCGGATGTCCTTTGCGCCCGCCGTCAGTTCGTCGACAAGCTTTTCGCACACCGCATTAAATTCCCACTGCTTCACGCCGGACTGCGTTTTCCGCAGACAGGTGTCGCACGTCCGGCAATCTTCCGTATGCTTCTCGCCGAAGTAGCGAAGCAACATGCGCGACCGGCAGTGATGTTCTTCATTGATGTATTCCAGCACCTTCTCAATGCGTTTCCGGTAGCGTTCCCGGCGGTCTTCGTAAACGTAGCGCGGTATCGTGACGTATTTCGATTCTTCCCGTGCACGGGTAAAGGTGATTTGCGGCACGTTTTTACGGGGAACGTAGCTGACCAGCCGGAATTTGGACAGCTTGACCAGCCGTTCGTAAACCTCCTGCGACGTCGTCCCGGCGCGGAGGGCAATCAGCGATTCGTCGATGAAGACGTATTCGGCGAACACGCCCGTGTAGGAACGCAGAATCACCCGGATGATTTCGTCCGTCAGCGCATCCCGGTCGCGGTAAAGCTCTTCGCGGCTGACCTGAAAGAAAATGCGGGAAGCGTTGTCGGGGTCTTCCACATACTCGATATAACCGGCCAGCTCCATAATCCGGAGCGCATGATGCGCCTGATTAAACGAAAACTTGTATGCCGTACAGAAATCGGGCAGGGAAAAGTCATGCACCGTGAAGAGGCCGAATCCCGAGGCTATCTGAAAATAATTTCCCAGCGCATCATACACGCGCAGGATAAATTTCCGGTCGGGAAATTCGTCGGCAATCCGCTTTTTCAGCTTGCCCGTCTCCGCCGACGAACAGAGTGCAACGGCATACGCCCGCTGTTCGTCCCGTCCGGCGCGCCCGGCTTCCTGAAAGTATTCCTCGAGCGAGGGCGGCAAATCCAGGTGTACCACCAGCCGCACGTCCGGCTTGTCGATACCCATGCCGAATGCGTTGGTGGCCACCATGACGCGGCAGGCGCCGTTTTTCCACCTGTTCTGGCGCTCCGTTTTCACCTCGCGTTTCAGGCCGGCGTGAAAGAACTGGGCGGAAATGCCGGCCTCCTGCAGGACGGTTGCCGTTTCCTGCGTCTTCCCGCGGCTGCGGACATAGACGATGGCCGTCCCGGGCACTTTGTTCAGCAGGTAAACAAGCGTCTGCGGCTTCGCTTCGGTACGCCGGACGATGTAGGACAGGTTTTTGCGGACAAAGCTTTTCTGAAAGACGTTCTTTTCGCGAAAATGCAGTTTCTCCTGAATGTCGCCGACCACCTCCGGCGTTGCCGTCGCCGTGAGCGCCAGCGCCGGCACGCCGGGCAGCAACTCGCGAATGGCGGCGATATTCAGGTACGAAGGACGGAAATCATATCCCCACTGCGAGATGCAGTGGCTTTCGTCCACGACGAGCAGGCAGACGTTCATGGCCTGCAGTTTGGAGCGGAACAGTTCGGCGCTCAGGCGTTCCGGCGAGATGTAAAGGAATTTGTAGTTACCGAAGATGCAGTTGTCCAGCTGTGTACCGATTTCGTCGCGCGTCATGCCGGAATAGACGGTGGTGGCCTTGATGCCCCGCGCCCTGAGGTTGTCCACCTGGTCTTTCATCAGCGAAATCAGCGGCGTGACCACGACGCAAATGCCGGACATGGTCATGGCAGGCACCTGAAACGTAATGGATTTTCCCCCTCCGGTCGGCATCAGGCCGAGGGTGTCCCTGCCGGCGCAAACGGAACGGATGATGTCCTCCTGCAACGGACGAAAAGACGTGTAGCCCCAGTATTTCCTTAACGTTTCAAGAAGTTCCATTCCTTTCGGATTCACGTTTCATGCGGCCGGATATCCTTCACCATCATCTGAATCGTCGTGTTGCCGTTATACGTGTTTTCTTCAATCGTATAACAGAGGTCGAAGGGCTTCATTTCCTTGATGTAGCTGCTGTGTCCGGACATTCCGAACGCGATGCCGTGTACCGGCCCGCCGCCCTTGCCGTCAATGATTTCCAGCTTCAGGTGTTCCAGTTCCTTCCCGACCCGCCGGCTCGTCCCGTAGTCCTGCACGCTCGTCGAACAGAAGACGGGCTTTTCATTCTCAGGCCCCAGCGGGTCCAGCATTTTCAGTTCGTGCATGAACTTGGCATTGATGTCTTTCAGGCTGATAACCGCATCAATATCAATCTGCGGCGTCATCTGTTCGGGCTTGATTTCCTCGTCGGTCAAGCGGATAAACCGCCGGATGAATTTGTCCAGATTTTCTTCGCGCAGGGACAGTCCGGCCGCATACGTATGTCCGCCGAAATTCTCCAGCAGGTCGCGACAGGCCTCGATGGCCTTGTAAACGTCGAAGCCGGCAATCGAACGGGCGGAGCCGGTAATCAGTTCGGAAGCGGCCGACTTGGTAAGCACAATCGACGGCCGATAGTACTTTTCCGTCAGGCGCGAGGCCACAATTCCAATCACGCCCTTGTGCCAGTGCGGGTCATAGACGACGATGCCTTTCTGGTTTTCAATGTTTTTTATTTCGTTGATAATGGCGTTGGCCTCGTCCGTAATGCGCTTGTCCAGTTCGCGCCGGTCTTCGTTGTACTGATTGATGGTTTCGCTCTTTTCCCGTGCCACCTCCATGTTCTTCGCCAGCAGCAGCTCGACGGCTTCCTTTCCGTTTTCCATCCGTCCCGACGCGTTGATACGCGGGCCGATTTTGAAGACAATGTCGCTGATTGTGATTTCCTTGCCTGCCAGTCCGCAGATATTGATGATGCCTTTCAGTCCCAGACTGGGATTGCTGTTAAGCTGTTTCAGGCCGTGATAGGCGAAGATGCGGTTTTCGCCGGTGATGGGCACAATATCGGAGGCAATGCTGACGGCCGTCAGTTCCAGCAGACATTCCAGCTCGGAAAAGGGGATGTCGTTGCTTTTCGCAAAAGCCTGCATGAATTTGAAACCCACGCCGCATCCGGAAAGGTGTTCGTAGGGATATTCCGAATCGGTGCGCTTGGCGTCCAGGACGGCGACGGCTTTCGGCAGTTCATCGTCCGGCATGTGGTGGTCGCAGATGATGAAGTCAATGCCGTTTTCGTTGGCGTAGTCAATCTTGTCCATCGCCTTGATGCCGCAATCCAGGGCAATCACCAGCGAGACACCGTTTTCCACCGCATAATTTATTCCCTTGAACGAAACGCCATAGCCTTCGTCGTAGCGGTCCGGAATGTAATAATCCAGCGCCGACGAATACGGACGCAGGAATTTATATACCAGCGAGACGGCCGTCGTACCGTCCACGTCATAATCTCCGTAAACCAGAATTTTCTCCTTGTTGCCCAGCGCCCTGTTCAGTCGCTTGACGGCCCTGTACATGTCCGGCATCAGGAAAGGGTCGTGCAAATCCTCCAGAGCGGGATTGAAGAATTTCGCCGTGTCGGCAGCCGAAACAATACCTCGCTGCACAAGCAGGAGGCAGACCACGGGATTAAGTCCCAGTTCCGCAGCCAGCCGGTTTGCCCGGTGCATATCTTCTTCCGTATGGGGTCGAATATTCCATTTGTTTGTCATTATATAATTGTTTTTATTATTTTTCTCTGGAAAACAGGTTCTTTGCGCTTCTCATGCCGCTTCGGCCAAGTTGCACAATTTTGAACCGGTAAAAGTACGTACAATAAATGGAATAACCTTGCATATCCTCTAAATTTGTG
>JAISEZ010000082.1 GCA_031263835.1 Tannerella sp. | reverse complement strand
CCGCGGCCCGTCTTCCGCCAGAATCAGCGCATAGGCGCCCGACTGTATCTGGCTGTTGGTCAATCCCTGTACTCTTAAATGAACTTTCGTATCCAAAGCAAACCCTTTCTAATTATTAATCAGTAGTTAGTAGATAGTAGTTAGTAGTTAGTAGGGGCGAAATGCTTTCGCCCGTATGTCGGCGGGAAAGCCGCATGTCTCCATACAGGGATGCGGTAACAGACGCTGCATCTGCCGGGAGCGTTTGATTTTGTATATGAACGAATGTATCCATCCTACTAACTACTATCTACTAACTGCTTTCAATTCCTTTTCCACTTCGTCCGCCTTTGCCGTTTCCAGGCGGATGTTTTTATCCCTGTCCAGCAGGTAAAGCGCCGGCAGGGAGGTCATCAGGTAAAGCCCGTCGGTGTTGATGACGGCGCCCCTGTCGTAGCCGTTAATCCAGGTCGGGGGCATCTCTTCCGCCTGTTCCCGCCACTCGCCGGTGACGTCTTCCGGATAGACAGCCAGCACCCGGAGACGTTTTTCCCCGATGAGCCGGTTGAGCGTTTCCGATGCGTTCAGCCGTTCCCTCAGCGCATGACAGTCTTCGCACGTCGGGTCGTAGAAATAGAGCAGTATCCATTCGCTGCGAAGCGCGTAGAGCGTTCCCTGCCTGCCGGAGGCCAGCGTGTACGTGAAGTCGCTTGCCCGTTCCGGCGTTCCGGAGACGGGCGACTGCGCCGGGCCGGCGCCGGCCAGCCCGAGACACAAAATAACCGTGTATATATATCGCTTATTCATAGATTTTATCCCGTTTGCAGGCACAAAGATATACAAAAGGCCTGAGAATGATGCCGCCCGATGACTGTTTTCTAATCCGCAATGCGGACTGCCGACTGAACGTTTTTGATTTTGGACAGGGCGACGCACATCCGGTGGATGTCGTCCACGTTATGCACCATCATCTTGACTGTTCCCTCAAATACGCCGTCGTTGGTCTCAATCAGCAGCCGCCGGATGTTTACGTTGAAGCCTTCGGAAATCGTCCCGGCAATCGCCTTCAATACGCCGACCGAGTCGATGCCCTTTATCCGGAGCGTGGCTTCGAAGGAGAATTGCGTGTGGCGGCTCCATTCCGTGGAAAGAATGCGGTCGCTGAACCGGCTTTGCAGCTGGACGGCAATCGAACAGGAACGCTTGTGAACGACCACCGGGTCGTCTCTGTAGAGGTAGCCCAGCACGTCGTCGCCCGGAACGGGCTTGCAGCAGTCGGCTATCACGTAGTTTCTCCCGAATTCGTCTTCGCTGAGCAGGTAGGGCTTGCTGCGGTCAGGCGCGGGCGGCCTGCTGCGGTCGGGCGCGGAGGGCGTCTCCGGCTTCGGGCCTACATGCAGCTTGTTTTTTATGTATTTGAGAAGGGTGTTGTATGTTTTGTCCTTCAGGATTTTCCGGATGTTTTCGGGGAGGGCCACGTCTCCCTTTTCAATGGCGTAGCAGAGGTCTTCGCGCCTGAGATAACCGTAATATACAGCCACCTTGTCCATGTAGGAGGTGAGCGGCTCGATGCCCGCTTTCCAGAAACAGTTGCTCAGTTTCTGTTCGCCTTTTTTGGCCAGTTCCTTGCGGACGCGGTTCAATACGGAAGCGATGCGGGTACGCGCCTTGGCGGTGACGGCGTAGTTCAGCCATTCGCCGGTGGGATGATGCGACTGGGAGGTCAGGATTTCGACCTGGTCTCCGTTCGTGAGCGGATGGCTGAGCGGCACCAGGCGACGGTTCACCTTGGCGCCGATGCAGCTGTCGCCGATGTCCGTGTGGAGTTCGTAGGCGAAATCGAGGGCGGTAGCGCCCTGGGGCAGGGTCTTGATTTCGCCCTTGGGCGTGAATACAAATATTTCGGAGGCAAAGAGATTCATTTTGATGGTGTCCAGGAAATCCAGCGCGCCGGGATTCGGGTTCTTCAGAATCTCGGTGATGGTTTGCAGCCATTTATCCAGTTCCGAGTCTTCCTCAATCTCCCCCGCGTCGGTCTTGTATTTCCAGTGGGCGGCAAATCCTTTTTCGTCGATGTCGTCCATGCGCCGGCTGCGGATTTGTATCTCAATCCACTGTCCGTCCGGCCCCATGACCGTCAGCTGCAGCGCCTGATAGCCGTTGGTTTTGGGACGGTTGACCCAGTCGCGCGTGCGTGTGGGGTGCGCGGAGTAGATGTCCGTGATGGCGGCGTAAATGTCCCAGCACGTGTTTTTGTCGTCGATGCCTTCCCTGGATTCAAAGATGACCCGGACGGCGAAAATGTCGTAGATGTCTTCAAATGCAATTTTCTTGCTCTCCATTTTCTCCCAGACGGAGAAGGGCGACTTGATGCGGTTGCGCATTTCGTAGGTCAGGTTCATGGCGCGCAGCTTCTCGTTGACCGGCGCGGCGAAGCGCTCAAAGAGGCGCTGGCAGGAACTTTCCATCCTGCGCAGCTTGTTGCGGATGATTTCGTATTCCTTCGGATGTTCATACTTGAAACAGAGGTTTTCCAGTTCGGTCTTGATGGCATGAAGCCCCAGGCGGTTGGCCAGCGGGGCGTAGATGTAGACGGTTTCGCCGATGGTTCGGAACTTGCTGGTCGGCTTCATGGGCGCCAGCGTGCGCAGGTTGTGCAGGCGGTCGGCAATCTTAATCAGGACGACGCGGATGTCGCTGTTCATGGTCACCAGGAGTTTGCGGAAGTTTTCGGCCTGTCTGGAGATGTCGGCCTGCCGGGAGGCATCGGTCTGTTCGGAGGTATCGGTCTGGGCGGCGGTCTGGTCGATTGTTTTCTCGACATTCTGTTCACTGACGGTGATTTTGGTCAGTCCGTCCACAATCTGGGCAATCTTGTCGTCAAACAGGTTCCGGACATCTTCCACGGTGTAGTCGGTGTCCTCGACCACGTCGTGCAGCAGGGCCGCGCAAATCGAAGTGGAACCCAGCCCGATTTCCCTGCATACGATACGGGCGACGGCCAGCGGATGCATGATGAACGGGTCACCGTCATTGCGTTTATCGCTGCCATGCGCTTCCCTGGCAAACTGAAACGCCCTGGTGATGCGTTCCACCTTGCGCCGGTGGTTGGTGTGCATATAATCGTCTATCAGGAGATTAAACTCTTCCTGTATCCTTTGTTCATCCAGTGTGTCGGCTTCTTTTTTTTTCATACGGTGATGTAATTATCTATGTTTGCGCGGGATGGCTTCCGGAGGATTATACTGTTTCGCCGGATGCCCTCCTGTTTCCGAAATTTCAAAGATACTTTTTTACCCGGACAAAGGTACTGTATTTTTTGATTATCGCGCAAACTTTCGGGTGCATTGGTTGCAATTCAAATGGTCGCATCGTGCTGCGCCGACAGGCGTAACCTGTGAATAACCCCCGGATTTATCCCGGTGGGCGGAAAAATGCATCTTCTTCCCATCACTCCGGAAGAGTTACCCGCCTGCCGGAATGCTCAGCAGGGTAACACCTGACGGCGTTCGGAGAGAGGCGCACCGTCACCACCGGGATAAATCCCGGCGTTATTCACAGGCTACGCCTGACGGCGTAGCACGATGCGACCATTTGAGCGCAGCGACCGGGGGGCGGGCGAAGGCGGAGTATGTGCGTCATTCTGTGCCCGGGGCGTTGCCGTACACCGTCTCCCGGAAGGCGCTGAAATATCCGCGTGCGGTAACACTCGGGTATTATGTTACCGTCGATTCACAAGTACGGTCGGGTAAGACGCCTTTGCCGCCTGCGGCAAAGACATCATGCCGCCTGCGGCAAAACACTCATGCCGCAGGCGGCATGGCACCCTTGCCGCCTGCGGCATGACACTCTTGCCGCGTGCGGCATGGCATCCTTGCCGCGTGCGGCAAGGCACCTTTATGCTTTGCACTGCATGGTTCTGTTCACTGCCCCAACAGTCATTCCCGCCGCTCGCCCCTGAATCTTTGAACGGCTGAATTTTTGAATCTTTGAATGGTTGAATCTTTGAATAGCAGTTTATCCGACTGGGATTTTCAATACCTGCCCGATGCGCAGTTTGTTATCCTTCATCCGGTTGGCCGACTGTATTTTCGCAACGGTCATGCCCGGATACTTTTTCGAAATCGAGTAGAGC
>JAISEZ010000142.1 GCA_031263835.1 Tannerella sp. | reverse complement strand
TTGACCAACAGGCAGATCGTCGAGCTGCTGTCGGAATATCCGGACAACCTGACGGAAAACGGGCCGGAGGATATCACCGGAAACGGGAACTATGTCCTGTCCGTCATTTCGTCCACCCGTCCGGACAGGACGGCGGCCGCGCTGTACTGTTTCGACACCCGGAAACAGCACAACTGGATCGATCATACCCAGATGGACTGGTACCGCCGGCAGAGCCGCCACCTCGCCGAACAGAACGGGGGACAGCCGCTGCCCGCGCTGGCGTTTTACCACGTGCCGGTTCCCGAATACAATGAAGTGATCGGCAAGCCCGCCACGGTGGGCCGGCAGGAGGAGAAGGTCTGTCATGCGACCTCCAACTCGGGTTCCTTCGTTGCCATGTACGAGTGTGGAGACGTGATGGGCATTTTTGTCGGTCACGACCACGACAACAACTACATCGGCTGTCTGAACGGCATCTGCCTGGGCTACGGCTTCAAGTCGGGACGGCGGGGCTACGGGAAGGTCGGACGCGGTGTACGGGTGATCGAGCTTTGCGAAGGCGAACGGAAATTCAACACTCACCTGGTGCATCTCTACGACTGCAACAGGGACGCGGGAACGTGGACGCCGGTACGGCCGGCAGTCACCCTGTTTCCGGTCACCTTTCCCGATTCGTTCACCGAAAAATAAAGGAAGTATTTAATCTTTAATAGTTTTGATATATGATGAAACAAGTGTTTGTTTTGTGTGCGATTGCCGCCGGCATACTGTTGCAGAGTTGCAGCAAGGACAAAGTGGCATTAACGGGCCTGTCCGTTACCAATACAAGTAATGCCGCCTGTTCGGGCTGCAGTGATGTTGTGTTGCCGGCAGGCGAGCGAATCCGCGTCACGGTGAAGCTCACGCCGTCCGACGCCGACGACGTCACGCTGGTGTGGACGTCGAGCAACGAGAGCGTGGCCAGCGTGAGCGACGGCATCCTGAGCGTCAGCGGCGTCGGGACGGCCGTCATTACCTTAAGCAGCGGAACTGTCTCCACGACTTTCAATGTGGAAGGCACCATCCGGGGACTGACAGTCGCGGCTCCGGCAGGGGTGGAAAACAGGCTGGGTGCACAGTATCAGCTGACGGCTACGCCCGATCCGGCCGACGCGCAGATATCGCCCGTCTGGACTTCGGACAATGAGGCGGTAGCCACCGTCAGCGCTACCGGAGAAGTCACCGTGACGGGAGAAGGAACGGCGAACATCCGGGCGACCGTAGGCGCGTTTTCCCCCGTCTATACCGTTGTTTGCGAAGACATGCTGGCTTCTGCCGTGGGCTACTGGGAATTTGACGATCGGAGCGACATCGGCAAAGCCCTCAAGGGCAATCCACTGGTACCGCAAGGCGCCGGCATAACGTGGGTAGAAGGCCCGTCGGCCGAAAACCTGGCGATCGAAGTGCCCATGCACGAATACTTTATCGCCACCCTGACGGACGCCCGGCCAACCGGCGGCACGGAAGTATCCATGCCTTCACGGGTCCATCAGTGGACGATGATGATTGATTTCCGCCTCCCGACCGTAAGGAATTACTATTATTCCCACTGTCTGGGTATCAATACGGGCGACGGCGATTTCTTTATCCGTTACCGCGATGATCAGGTACAGGCCGGAAGAGGCAACTATTTCCCCCTTGTTGAGGTAACTCCCGGCCAGGACTACTCGCCATGGATCCGTGCGGTCTTCACGTGTGAATTCGGCAACGTGAAGATGTACTGCAACGGCGTGGAAATGGTGCAGAATGCGCTTTACAGTTCTGAAAGCGACTATGCTCTACCCGTAAGCGAGCCGATGTACCTCTTTGCCGACCCCAAAGGAACGACCCCCAACGGCGCTCCGGACTTTTCAAACAGTGACGACGACAATCCGTTCCCGTGCGCGGCCGTTGCCTTCTGGGACAAAGTCCTCAATGACGGGCAGGTACAGGCGCTGGGCGGTATTGCTCATTGAAAAAAAACGGGCGTATTTTGTCCTCTTTCCGTCACAGGCGGTAGAGGACGGTAACAAAGGAGGATGATAAGGGAAGAAAGTGAAATCAAAACCGGTCGACCGGCGGAGATTTCCTTTCTTCCCTTTCAGGTTATGCTGCACACGGCCTGTTTCTGTGCAGGGACATAAACCCGAAATATCCATTAGTGCGCCGGAAACTGACCGGACAGCCGGAATGTTAACAAAAGTCCGGACAGCCGGAAGCCGGACAGCCGGAATGTTAACAAAATTCTGAACGTCCGGGAGCCGGACAGACGGAATGTTAATAAAATTCTGAACGTCCGGGAGCCGGACGGACGGAATTCGAACTGAATTCCGAACAGCCGGAAGCCGGACGGACGGAATCCAAACCGAATTCCGAACAGCCGGGAACTAACCCGGTCGTGGTCGGAAGATTATTTCTGCTGCACGGCCGCTCTCTTCGGGAGCAGCCACACGACAGTATCAAGCCTTCAATCCTTTTTACTGCTGATTCGCATTAATCATTAACCATTAACCATTAATTGTGTTTCCGTGATTTTTTTCATCCGTCCTTGTTTTTTCTGCCATCTTTTATCTATCTTTGGCGCGAATTGAAAACAGACAACAGAAACGATATTTTGGGTTACATTAGTTATATATTAAATTTTGGAATTACATGAATAGAGAAAAATCAAATCAATTGAACCGGCGTCAGTTTCTGGGCTATTCCGCGCTCGGACTGGCGGGGTTGACCATTTTGCCGGGCTGGGCGATGCGTAACGGAATCCGTATAGCCCCCAGCGACCGGATTGTGTTGGGATTTATCGGGCTGGGACAGCAGGGCTGTTCCGATTTCAACAGTTTTTCGTCGTGCCCCGGCGTACAGGTTGTGGCCGGCTGCGATACGGAATCACTCAAGCGCGAGCGTTTCAAAAGGCGTGTCGAAGCCTGGCAGAAAAAGCAGAACACGGCACAGCGCTGCGACGTGTATGAGTTCTACGAAGACCTGCTCGACCGCAAGGACATCGACGCGGTGTCCATCGCCACGCCCGACCACTGGCACGCCCTGACGACCATCCACGCCTGTCAGGCGAAAAAGGACGTTTACGTGCAAAAGCCGCTGGCCTATACGGTGACCGAAGGTCTTGCGATGGTGAAAGCCGTGCGCGCCAACAACTGCGTGTTGCAGATAGGCAGCCAGCAACGTTCGGGCAGGGAGTTTCAGCAGGCCATCGCCCTGGTACGCAGCGGGGGAATCGGCCATATCGAAACCGTTTACGCCAAGGTGGGCGATCCTCCCAAACCGTTAAACCTGCCTGAAATGCCGGTTCCCGAAACCCTGAACTGGAATCAGTGGTTAGGCCCGTTGAGCGATCCGAAAATCCATTATCATCCGGATCTCTGTCCGCCGATTTCGCTGAATCCCGAACAGAATGAGAAGTTATGGGGTGCATGGCGCTGGTACTGCGAAACCGGAAACGGATTCACCGCCGACTGGGGCGCGCACATGTTCGACATCGCTCAGGCGGCCATCGGCATGGACGGTTCCGGCCCGTGCGAGTTTATCCCCAAGGGATACGGCGGCGCCGAATACCTCACCATGAAGTATCAGAACGGCATCGTCATGACCGAACAGCCTTTCACCGAAGAAGGCGGTAACGGCATCAAATTCAACGGTACGAAAGGCTGGCTGAAGGTGGCCCGGGGATATATCGAATGTTCCGACCCGTCGCTGCTGACAAAAGCGGAAGAAAAAATCGCCGCCGGACAATACGAAGTCAGTTCGCCGCACATGCAGAACTTCCTGGATGCCGTGCGTTCGCGCAGGAATCCCATTGCGCCGGTGGAAGTAGGATGCAGCACCAACACGCTCTGCTGCATTGCCAACATCGCCACCGAATTGCGCCGTCCCGTAAAATGGGATCCGGCGACGCTGAGTTTCGGCGACGACAGGGAAGCGGCCGCTCACCGACTTTACAGCTACGAGTACAGAAAAGCGTTTTCGCTGTAAAACGGGCGTTTCGCAATTCATAATGAACGAACAGGGCAGGCCTCACGGTTTGCCCTGTTTTTTTATAACTCGCCCCGAGCTGCGCTTCGCTTGCACGGGGGTATGGATACTTTTATCAGGTAGACTATAAAAATTCATTGGATAAAGAAAGTGCATGAGCGTTCCTGTTTTTTATGGGAAATCATTTGGATGGGAACGATAGAATTCACTCCGAAGTATAACCGTTTTCTCCGTTCGAATTATTTCCCGTACTTTTGCACAAACAAACCGGGTTGACTGCAATTGACAGTCAACTGAAAGAGATGGCTGCCGGTGGCCGGAACAGCAATGATGCATGAAGCAAACAGAATGGTTTTATGGAAACAGAAAGATTACACCTGATACCTTTAACGGCAAAACAGTTGAAGTTATGGACGGAAAACAGGCCGGCTCTGGAAAAGGAATTGAA
>JAISEZ010000120.1 GCA_031263835.1 Tannerella sp. | reverse complement strand
TTTTTGACCCGGTTGCCGGCCATGACGGATACCTCTGTAGAACCGATGCCTGTAGCCGTTACCAGCCCGGACCGGGAAACAGCAGCTATCGCATTGTCGCCCGACGCCCATGAGAAATTGACTCCGGTGGCGTTTTCGGGTACCGCCTCGGCAGTGATCTGTTGCGAATCGGGCGTACCGCCATAGACTAACCATATGGAAGTCGGCGAAACCGAGATGCCCGTCATTTCAACGGTTTTATCCTTGCAGCCGCAAAAGCTCATTCCAAAAACGAGCAGACCGATCAGAGGGATTATTTTTGTTTTCATTTGTTCTTTTTTTAAGAATTACTGTAATTACATCGATATTTGTTGTCGTTGTTATAGAGACGCGATGCATCGCGTCTCTACGGTTGACGTTTTTTCACGAATCATTCCATCCAGGTATAAATCATCGCATCTCCCGGATCCACTTCGGTGGTCGGGTTGTAAACATTGGCCGGGACGAGGGTGGCGTCTTTCTGGACGCGCTTCACTTTGTCGCCGGTGGCAATGGTGAGCTTCATCGGGTTTTGGAAGTCGCGGTTGACAATAACTAAGAAACGGCGGTTCCCTCTTTCCAGCAGGGAGACTACCGCGCCGCTGTCGCCCGTTTCGAGGGCGGGGATCTGTTCGGGCAAAGCGCCCAGTATCTTTGTTCCTTTCGGTATCTTTTTTCCCGTATGCCTTACCCAGACCGGTTTCGAGCCGAGAAACACGCCGGCAAGGGTCTGGATTTCGTCGTTGACCCGTTTCACACGGTCGTAAATAACCGTTCGCTTGCCGTCGAAGCCGAGTATGGAGCCGCGGGTGGTGTGGCCGCCCATGCCGTCGAGCGCATGCCAGGGCATGTAGGTGAAGTACTGTATCCCCTGTGCGCCGTACGCCAGGTTGCTGTATTGCTGGAGTTTGAGTTCACCGACCGTCGGCACGGGATAAGGCCCGTGAGGTACTGCAAGTGCAAATCCCCAGAACGGCAAGCCGTGCTTCCGGCTGCATACCAGAACGTCTTCCAGGTTATCATAAAGCCCGTCTATCAGGAAGCGTTTCCCGTTTTCGTCTTCCCCTATCGGATACCGGTCGTAGGAAATGACCTGGACAGGCGCTACACGTAAAAACGAATCCACAAATTCTACATACGAGCCGTTAATCAGCGTTTCAGGGATTTTGGGCAGCAGGTTGATATAGCAAACATGCTTCGTGTCCACCGACTGGATCCGTTTTACTGTTTCTCCCAACCCGGGAAAAGCGTCGGCGTGCGGTTCGTCGCCCAGGAAATAGCAGTCGAATGCCGGGTATTTCATCAGCCTTTGTACACCCTTTTCCAACTCTTCGGGGAGGCCAGGTGCGCCCGTGCCCAGTTTGACGCCTGCCTTTTGAGCGTTTTTTAAGATTTTGTCGAGCGTTTCCCAATCCGGTGCAAAGGTCAAACTGACATTGATCCCACATTCTTTCAGTTCCAGAAGGCGTTCTACGCTACAGTCTTCTGTGAAAAGTCCGGCGTGCGCCACGATGGGCAGCACGCCGTCCGCTTGCAGCCGCTCCTGCGCAACGGCAGGAAATACAGTGGCGGCTGCCAATAATACTACTTTAAAAAAATCCATTCTTTTCATTTGCTTTTTTATTAAAAATTTATGTTTCTATTTTCTTGAAATGCAATCCGGAATCGCGGATTAATCTTTCCTGTAAACATAACGATAGCGGAAACGACCGTTCGGGGCGGCATCGCCATCGCGCATGCAAGTCTGAATATCTCCGCCGGACGCGGCATTATCTATCCATTTAAATTCTACGGCGAACGAATCCGGCGTTGTGATGCCGAGGCCGCTCAAAGGGATAGACAGTTCCATCTCTTTTCCCGATACCTGATACGCTATCCCGGCCGTTTTCTTCCATTTCCATCCTCCTTCGGATTTTTCCAGGGATGTTTCCTTTTCATCCGCAACGGTTCCGTTCACTGCATAATGAAACCCTTCCCACGAAGCATCCCCGTCGTTGACGCGAATGAAGAGCCTCATCCAGTCACGATCCTCGCGGGAAGTCATATCGTCTGCCGTCTTTACGTAGAAGTACAGGTTCGTTCCGTCGGTAGCCGTTTTTGTCAGTATGATATCATTCCGTCCGGTGACGTTGACCAGTCGTCCGGTGCGTCCCCAGCCGAAATGGTCGCGATGCTGCGTATCGCCCCTGTCATCGCCGTACACGGATTGAACGTCCGCCCAGTCGGACATGTCGCCGTCTATGTGGATTGTATTTGCTGCGTTAAAAACAGGCAATCGCTCCGTTCCTTTGAACCGGCGGATAAAATCGGCCAGCATATAGTAATAATTATCTCCGAAATCACCGTTGAGAGGCTCTATGTCACGGCTAAATTCGTGGTTGTACTGGTCGACGAAATACGTATCCCCTTTCCTCACCCTCTTCCCCAGAAATTCCGCTTCGCCGTCGTTTGAAGCAATCTGCCGTTGCGCTGTCTACTCGTTCCAGCCGGTGAAAAACAGGAATAGCGGATCAAGGCTTAAAGCGCGTTCAAATTGTGATTTAAAAAAAATGCCTTCACCCGGGCGGGGCGTCTGAGGCTGTCCGGAGGTGACGTGATGGCTGCGTCCGATATTGGAAACGGGGTGCGTAGCTGGCATGACGGAAACACTCTCATATACTCCCCCGTGAACGCCTGCCTGCTGCGGATAAAGCCCGCCACACGGCCATTTATCAACGCCGTCGCCAAACCAGGCATCGGCGCCATGGTCATTCCAGAGGTACCATGACCGGCGGATCATGAACATATTGCGGTAAGAGGCCGACAGTTCATCCGGGTTGGCGAGCAGAAGCGGCTTGTCCAGCCAGTTGAACCACAAATCCCGATACAGGCTTTTGGCATATATTTCCGTATAAATGGTAGAAAAGGCGTTTGCCGTAGCGCTGTTCAGCAAAAAGGCAAACCGGGGGGTAGCACATCCTTCCTTACGCATTTGGGTGTACACATCGCCTATTTTCTTTACTACCGGAATATAGGTAAATGCATTCGTCACATCGAAAAACAGGACATCTACACCGGCATCCGTAAGCATCTGCGCATGTTTGCGGATCACCCATTCGTCGTCCGCAACGTAGTATCCGAGGTATGGTTCGCCCCAGTGATGCATGGCGACGCCAGGCCCCCACTGCGGATCGGAAGGATTTGCAGCAAGTATTTCTTTCACATTATATGGACTTTTTGTGTCGGAAGCCACCGGAGGCTGAACACTGTTATGATTGGCGCCTGTATCATATCCGTGGCATCCGTGCCAGATAAAATAAAAGATGCCGACAAACCGGTCCGTACGTTTTGAGGCGTCGTGGTAAGCGTCCGATCCGGGATCAATCGTATATCCGGCGCTGTTCGTCGCAACCCACGTAAACGGGTTCACAGCTTCCGAAGCTACGTAAACCGGCTTTTCTTCTTTTTCATCTACCGGCACATCAGGTGTTTCCGTGTCTGTATTGTTCCCGTTTTTGTCTGTACAGGCCGAAAACGTACACGCCAGCAAAAAGATTCCGGCAAGGTGTATAAACTGTTTGATTGTTCTGATAATTAATTTCATAGTTTTATATTAAATGAAGAATGAGGCAGGCGGGAAAAAAATGGCTGTCTTCCCGCGCTGCTCATTCGTCACTTACATTAATACAGTGTTATTTCGGCGATATAGCTCCAGTCACTGTTACCCCAGTTCGTTTTTATCGTGACCCGGAGATAACGTCCCCGCTGCGGATTCGTTGCCGGCAGATCCAGTTCATGATCCCAGGCGTTGCTCATCTCCGGTTCATCGAGGATCACTTTCCAGTTACTCATGTCGTCGCTGACCTCGAACACAATGTTTTTCGGTTCGCTGCCGTGGTCATCCTGCCTGTTCCATAAACGGATGCCACGAACCGGAAAGCTTTTCTTCATGTCGATGATCAGCCATTGCGGCATGCCGTTTTTGGTTTCGTCGAACGGTTCGGTATGCCAGAATAAAATGTTGTTATTGTCGAATACGGATTCGGCAAGCGTGTTTCATGCGGACGACGCCGAGACAAGCGTCCAGTTATGCTTGGCAAAGTCCGTTTCGGCTAACGGCGCTTCACCGTAGTAGATGTCTATTTCGGCGATATACGTATAGGGTGCTTCCGCCCAGTTGCTCAGTACCGTCACTCTGAAATACTTGGCTACTACGGTGTGTTCCAGTTCCAGTACCTGCATCATGCGGGACTGTTCCAGTTCGGGTATGTCGAGCGCCGGCGTCCAGTCCGTGCCGTTCATGCTTGTTTCGATTGTCACGTGTTTGGGTATGGCTGGCTGGTTCGGATCCGTCCGGTTGACCCAGGTGAAGCCGCTGATACGCTTGAAACCCTGCATGTTGACGGCAAACCATTGCGGCATGGAGCCGGCGGCATCGGAGTGCCAGTAGGTATCGCGGTTGCTGTCAAAGATATTCTTTACCGGGGACGCGCCTTGTCCTTCCGACGAAGCGCCGGCAGTGGTCCAGCGTTCCCGGCCACTGTCGTCTTCTATGTCGCCCCGGAAGACGAGGTAGAGCGTCTTCGTTTCTTCGTTCAGGGGCAGGCTGCCGCCGCTGACGGACTTGACAGTTACCGGCAGGAGGTAGTCGTTACTCAGGTTGATGATGTTCATGCGGATCGTCAGTTGGGCCATGTCTGAGATGTTTTTCCCGTTGTCAATCTGAAGCGTTGAGCGGTCCAGCTGATACGTTTCTGCCGGTAAAGGCAGGTAGCCGGTCCGGTTCGCCGCGTTGAAGGCGTCTACCAGCGAGAGGTCTGCTTCGATTACGGCGGAGATGTCGCCCTGTTCGTAATTTGTTGTTCCCCCGTAGGCCATGCCGATGAAAAAGACCGTGTCGGCAATGCTTTCCAGATTCAGATTCTTTACGGCGGGCGCTTCCTTGGCTCCTGTGAGGGAGAGGTACATGAACTGTTCGTTCTCGATAACCGGAACCGGGTCGCTGCACGACCACAGCAGCGCAGCAGCACACAGGATGCCGGTTATTCCTAATTTATTTGTTTTCATATTGTTTCTTTTTATTATTATCCATACCTGGAAAAAGGAAAGGGTGCAGGGTTCCCTGCCCCACTTTCAATTTTCAACTTTCAATTTTCAACTCATTAATTCCATCCCGGATTCTGCCAGTTGGCGCCCGTATGATCCTGCATCTTGTTCACTTCCGTGAGGGGGAGCGGGTAGAAATAGTATTTCTCGATGCCCGAAGCCCTTTCGTAGCCGATGCGCTGGTAATTGAAGCCGTTGCCGTCCTGCGTGATGCGCATGCCGGTGATGTAGCGTTCCGACTGTTCGAGTATCTTCCAGCGGCGGACGTCGAAATAGCGGTGCTCCTCGAAGGCCAGTTCTACCCGGCGTTCGTTGCGGTACTTCTTTTCGAAGGCGTCCGGCGTCATGCCGGCGGGGAAGGGTGGCATGCCGGCGCGGGTGCGTATGGCGTTGACGGCTTCGCGGGCGCTTAGGGTGAGGCCGTTGCCCAGGCTGATTGCGGCGTCGGGGCCTTGTGAGAGGCTGGCGGCTTCGGCGAAGTTCAGGTATAGCTCTGCCAGGCGGAAGAGGCGGATTTCGCCGTCGGCGTTGTTGTCGCGTCCCGACTTCCAGTTGTTGAACTTGCGCAGGTAATAGCCTGTGCGGGTTGTCCGGCGGTCGGCTACCGTTATGCCGTCCGTTGCGCCGACGTATGTTTCTACCGGAGCTGCCGGTGTGAGGAAGGTCTGTACTACGACTTCCATGTTCCGTACGTCGAGGGTGAATCCGCCGCCGTTGCCCACGTCGAAGCGTAATCGGTGCCCCGCGGCGCCCCATTCAAACTGTGCGGCCCAGTCGGAGATGTCCAGTTCCCAGGCTGTCCAGTCGTCTGCCTGTGGAAATGTGAGATTCTCTCCCGTTTCTACGCCTCCGGCTGCATCCGGCCTGGCGAAGAAGAATTCGGCATTTGTAATGGCTTTCGGCGTGCGGTATTCCATCCGGATGAATACCGTGCCGGGCGGGGCGTTCAGGGGGCCGGTCAGGGCGGAGGTGTAGATCCAGGGGTCTCCGCCGGTCGTTTCAATATGGAACGAGCCGTCCGCCTGCGCTGTGACGGTGATGCTGTTTCCTCCCGAAGTTTCTATTGAGAGGGGGAAATGGTCGTCGCGTCCCATGCCGGCTTCTCCCAGCTGGCGCGGGGCGCCGTTGTAGTAGATGGATGCGTAGAAGCGCGGGGCTCTGCCCTCGTAGGGGTTTTCGGGGTCGTAGCCGGAGGACGGGTTGAGGACGGGCTGCAGGTGCTGCGCGTCCGTATAGCCGGTGACGGGCGGTTCGCCGGTGGCCTGCATCTCGTAGCTGTCTACCAGTTCCTGCGACGGGCAGGGGCCGGCTGTTACCTGTCCCGGTGTGGAGGGTATTCCGGCTGTCTGCCAGACGGCTACTACGGATCCGGGGTAGATGGTTTCCTTATCATAGGCCTGCTGTTCGTCGGAGCGGGTGATGGCGTAGAGGGCGTAGGCGTTCTGCGCTATATCGGGTGCAGGGTCGTCGGTGAAGAGTTCGTAGCCGTTGGCCAGGCAGCCGGACAGGGCTTCGCCGCTGATGCGGGCTGCGTCGGCCCAGGTGTAGGTGCCATCGGTATAGAGCGGACTGGCCGCGAGGAGAATCGCCTGCGAGCGGATGGCCTGTGCCACTGCACGGGTCATTATGCCCCGCTGGCCGGCGGAGACTCGCCAACTAAAGCCTTCCGGCAATTGCGGGGCAGCCAGGGCGGCGTCGCAGTCGGACAGGATCTGTGCGATCACCTCCCCCACCGGCGCCCGGCGGTCGCCTGTATAGTCGTGCGTCGTTTCGTAAGATTCCGTGAGCAGGGGAATAGCGCCGTAACGCTTCACTAATTGCAGGTAATAGAGCGCGCGAAGCGTATGCGCCTGCGCTACCCACGAGGTGAGTTCGCCTTCCGTCGCCAGAATCGTCGTCGTATTCACGTTGACCATGTTGGCCAGGAAGACGTTGCACTTGCGAATGCCCTGATAATAAAAACCCCAGGGCTGGTCGTCGGTCGTCGACAGGTTGTCGGCAGAGAAGAAAAATGAGGCCGAAAACCCGTTTGCATACCAGTAGCTGAACAGCGAATTACCGAATATGCCGTCGGCGTCCTGCGCATCGTCCGTCAGGGACGACTGGCTGAATCCGGTGGACGGACGGTTGTTGTAGCAGGTGTTGAGGTATCCCCGCACGCCCCTTCGCGTCTTAAAGACGTCTTCCATTGTTGTCCGGCCGTCGTTCTGCAGTTCCAGCATATCGTTGCAGGAGGTCATCCATCCTGCACCGAGTACTATCCATAAGAGAATTATATACTTTTTCATTGTCATCATCATATTAAAATTTAACACTCAGTCCGATATTATACAGCCTGTACACGGGAATTGTTGTGTAATCCCCCTCCGGGCCGTATTCGCCGGTTGTCAGCCTGTGCCACGTCAGCAGGTTCTGTCCGCTCAGCGCCAGCCGGATTTTTTCCGCCCGGATGAGCTTCGAGATGCGCCTGGGGAACGTGTATCCGATTTCCACATTCTTTAACCGCAGGTACGACTTGTCTTCCAGGAAGAAACTGTTCTCTTCGTGGTTGGAATTGACTTTCGTCGCCAGCGCCGGACAGGTGATTTTCTCGCCGGCGGCATAGCGTTCGGCGGTCCAGGCGTTTTTGTGCCACTCGCTGTATATGCCTTCGTAACCGTATTCCGTACGGCCGACCTGCATGTCGATGGTATAATAGTCGCCGATCCCCTGGAACAGGACGTTCAGGTCGAAGTTTCCGGCAACTACTTTTGCGTCAAACGCATAGTAGTAGCGCGGGATGTTGCCGTGACCCAGCGGCACGCGGTCTTTGTCGTTCACGATCCCGTCGTTGTTGAGGTCGTAGAATTTCAGGTCGCCGACGCGCGGAGCGCCGATCTCATATACCAGGTTGCTCTGCTCCAGTTCCTCCCGGCTGTTGAAATAGCCGTTGCCGTTGTGGTCGTCCACCAGGTAGCCAAATGCCTGCCCGACGGAAAAGCCCTCCGACCGTTTCCGGTAAACGAAGTCTTCGGCCAGTTCGCTCTCGTCGTTGTAGATGATCTTGTTTTTGGCATGTGCCAGCCATCCGCCTACGCTGAATGAGATGTCTTTATTCACTTCCTTCGCATAAGTGACGGCAATTTCATATCCTTTATTTTCAAAGATACCGGTGTTGGCGCGCGGGAAATTACCCAGCGGAATCCCCAGGTACTCCGGCGTGATAGCTGTCGCACTGGATACCATGTTGCTCATCTTCTCCCGGAAGAGGTCGACGGAAACCGACAGGCTGTTATACAGCGTCAGGTCGACGCCATAGTTCTGCTTGACGGAAATCTTCGGCTCCAGGTACGGATTGGCCGCCTGTCCTTCGGTCACCAGGGATCCCGGATAACCCAGCGAGCCGCCGCCGGTAAGGGTGATATTATCCAGATAAATATACCGTTCCAGGTTTGATCGTTTGTTAGCCCTATTGCCATAGGAGGTGCTCAGCTTCAGGTATGTCAGGTAAGTGGATACGCCTTCTATAATTATTCGAGGATAGTATGAGAATGGTGGGAGAACAGTGGGAGGACGGTGGGAGGACGGTGGGAGGACGGTAGGAGAATCAGTGCAGGATGGTTGGGGTTGTTGGGACTTTGGATACTGTTTAGGACTTTGGAGGCTATTTGTGACTTTTGGGGACTTTTTGGATTTTCAGGATTTTTCAGATTATTAGTACTTTGAGGAATTTTAAGATTACCAGAACTGCAGGGATTGTTTAGAACTTTGAGGACTGTTTGAGACTTTTTAGATTATCCGGATTTTGGTGAATTTTAAATTTACTGAAATTTTGGAAACTGTTTGAGATTTTGGGTATTTTCAGGAGTTTTTAGATTATTGAGACTTTGGAGAATTTTAAGATTATCGGGACTTGGGAGACGGTTTGGCTCTTTGTGGAATTTTAGATAATTTAGAGGAGTTGAGTTTGAAATATTTTATTTTTTTTTCGATTGTGTTGTATATTAAAATTATTTACTATCTTTGTGACTGATATATCACTATACAGTTGGTGTTTTTTATTATTTAAATTATTGAAAATATGGCTATTATTGATTCTGTTGCTATTGGTTCAGCATCTAAAACCGCAGGGGATTTGACTTATAAAAGAGTTCACGGAAGAACGATTGCAAGTCAAAAAATTATGTCGAATAAATCGAATACTCCTGCTCAAAATGCTAGCAGGGTTGCATTTAAAATGTTATCGAATATAACAAAAGATGCAAGCCCAATGTTGAAACTTACGTTTTTTAACGTGAAGTATGGTACGCGTCGCAATAATTTTATAAAGAGCAATAAGTTGCTGCTTACAAAGATTCGCGATGTTTTACATGGTTCGTATCCTTTGGATATTGACGGAATGAGCTGGCTTCATACTCAGCTTGGTGATACGATTCAAAGGGCTGTTCCGGTCTGGGGATCGGGAAATGTTCAGATGTCAGGGTCTATTATTGCGCCCAGTCAGGCGGATTTACAGGTTGACGGTATGATTGCACAGCCAATTGAGATTGGTGATCAGGTTAATTTATTTGTATTTGGCTTTTATGATTATGATGGTGGACATTATGTTATTTTGTTTAATGGTACGCATGTATTTGAGGCGGATGATCCTTTGATCGGATCGAATGAGTTTTCGCTTGTTTCTTCTGATTTTCCGGATCTGAATATTAAGTTTCCTGCCGGCGCTTCTAATGTGTCGCTTGATTTTTATGCTAATTTAACATCTAATGACTTGAAGAGTATTTCTTCTGTTATTCGACAGGATTTGGCTATGGAGACTAAGGTTTCGAGGACGAAGTCGAAAGATGTTGAGAAGTAGATTGTGAGTGATTTTATGATGTTGTTTGTGGTATATCGTTGATCGAAGTTGATTTTTATTGATGATGACATGATGAAGGCAAAGGGGTTTTTCTTTGCCTTTATTTTTTTTTTGCCCGATGACCGAATTATGACCAGATAGTGAAGTTTGCTGGTTTGGTTTATTTTTAGATGTGCTTTTCCTGCAGGGAATTATTTGTATTTAATGATTATTTGACAGGGAAATATGAATTAGTTACTTTTTTTTTATTGCTGTTTCCGACTGTGGTTAAATTTTGCTGTATAACATAGTGATGGAGTATGGCAAAGTTCCGGATTATTTCTACCGGCCGAAATTTTTCATAAGTATGTTTTTTATTTATGATGAAACATGCTGTTACCAACCCGGATTTTGCCAGTCTTCACCCGTGAGCGCTTTCATCCGGTTCACCTCGTCCACCGGCACGGGCAGCCACATGAATTTCTGCGTCCAGCACAGGCGTTCCCTTGAGACGGGGCCTCGCCGGTACGTGTAGCTTCCGTCGCCGTTGCGGGTAATCCACATGGCGTTGATCCAGCGGTCGGTCTTTTCCAGATTGCCGTCGGGCGTATTCCAGCGGCGCACGTCGAAATAACGGAATCCTTCCATCGCCACTTCTACCCGGCGTTCGTTGCGTATCCGCAGGATCAGGTCGTCCTTCGACAGCCCGGCCGGCAGATTCGGCATCCCCACCCGGTTCCGGATCTCGTTGACGGCGGCCGCGGCTTCGTCCAAATGGTTTGCTTCGGCCGCAGCTTCGGCAAAGTTCAGGATGACTTCTGCCAGACGGAACATCTTGTATTGGGCGCCAAAAATCCAATTGATCTCTCTTCCCGAAAAGGGATGCAGGAATTTCCGTTCAAAATAGCCGGTACGGGTTGCTTTCCGGTCGGAGGGATGTATTCCCGTCTGCGGTTCGCCGTCCCACGTGGCAATGACCCGCGTGCGGTACCCGCGATCGGCAGGGTAGTTTTCCGGACTGCCCGATGATTCGTCAAACAGCCAGTTGGCTTTCCGCTGCGATCCGTTGTAATAGATACTTGCATAGAAACGGGGGTCGCGGTTGGCGTAGGGATTCTGTTCGTCATAGAGCGTATTGGCCGGATTAAAATCAGGCTGCAGATGCGTGATTTCATCCAGGTAGGGACGCGCCAGGTTCAGGATCGGCTGACCGTCCTCCGTCTCAAAGCAGTCGACCAGTTCCTGCGAAGGGCAGGTGCCCGATTTGTATCCGTCCTGTGCGCCGATGCCATCTAAATGAAAGACTTCATTTTGGTCGGATTTTGTCTGGTAGATCGTTTCCCGGTCTACCGGGCTGGAACCGAATGCCATGCTGCTGCAGAAGTACTCGTTGAACAGGGCGGCGTAGTCGTTGGGCAGGAAGGCTTCCGGATCTTTCCATGTCGCCGGATAGTTGATGGTTCGATACAGTTCGTAGCCCTGCGCTCGCAAATTGGCCAGCGCCGTTTTGTTTACCTGACAGGCCTCTTCCCAGTAGTTCTGTCCCTGGTTGTAGAGCGGGCTGGCCATATAGACCGACATTCGCGACTTGATCGCTTCGGCCACCGCCCCGGTCAGGCGGTATCCTTCGGCGTCGGTCGTGATGCGCCATGGCAATTCCGGCGAACTCAACGCCGCATCGCAGTCTTCCAGTATAAACTGTACGACTTCATAGCAGGAACTTCTTTGTACTGTCGAGAAGTCAAAATCAACTCCGTAAAGTTCGCGTTCAATCGGCAGCGGACAGCCAAGCCAGCGCAGCAGTTCGGAATAATAAAACGCGCGCAGCAAATGGGCTTCCGCTTTTCAGCGGCTTCGGTTGGCTTCGCTTGCTACCGTGGCTGCGTCAATATGGGTTAGGAAATAGGTGCATTTCCGTATGCCGGCCCAGTAGCGGTTCCAGTAATCACCGTTTCCTTCTTCCGAGTATTCGTAGGCCGGATGGCTGGCTGCCGAAGCGTTTCCGGCATACAACTGCCCGGAGGTAATCCACGCTTCTGCTTCCGCATCTGTGTCCCAGGCTTCGTCGCACCAGCTTACCGGCCCGCGCATCCAGAAAAACCACCGGTTGCCACCGCCCGGTATATACGTGCAGGTTGTATTTAAATATGCGCCTGTCATTTCGCTGTCTTTAAAAACGTCGTCTAAGGAAATTTTCCCGTCCGGCGCCGAGTCCAGCACGTCGGCGCATGAACTTACTGCCAGGCACGCGGCAAGCGCCAGACATTCCGCCCATCCTTTTATATAGTTTGTTATCATCATATTTATAACTTTTAGTTAGTTGATTAAAATGTAATATTTGTACCGAAACTGAACATCTTTGTCTGCGGATAACCGATCGAATCGTCGTTTTCAGGATCCAGGTGCGTTGCACGGAAGTCGGGCGACCAGGTGAAGATGTTCTGTCCCTGCAGGAAAACCCTCATCCGGCTGATGCCTAATGCCCTTAATGTTCCAGGGGGAAGCGTATAGCCTATTTCCGCATTCTTGAACCGCGCAAACGTACGGTCCATGATAAAGAATGAATTGGGATGGTGGTTGACATTTGCACCGGTAGAGAGTGCAGGATAGGTGATTTCCTCGCCGTTACGCCAGCGTTCTTCCGTCCAGGCCGTCCGGTGATAGTCAAAATAGGTGCCCCGTCCGACACTTTCATATACTCCCTGGTCTTTAAAGATGGTATTGTATTTGCCTACTCCCTGGAAAAAGACGTATGCATTAAATCCTTTGTATTCCACATTCAAGGAGGCGCCCCAGGCGATGCGCGGAATGTTGCTGTATCCGATCGGCGCCTGATCCTTGTCGGATATGACGCCGTCGCCGTTCAGGTCGGTGTAGACAAAATCGCCGGCACGGGGTACGCCGAAATCATAGGTTACCCGGTTCGGGTCGGCCAGCGCTTCCGGCGTCCAGTAGCCGCCGTCCTGCGACCAGTCGATTACGTAGCCCCAGTTTTGATCGATGGAGTATCCCGTTTCACGGGTCTGATAGGCGTATGTTTCGTCGCGCGGCACTTCGTCCACATTCGTCCGTTTGTTCCGGTTGTAGGCGAAATTTCCTTTTGCCTGTATGGCCAGGTCGCTGTTGATTTGCCTGTTATAGCTCAGTTCTATCTCATAGCCTCGGTTGTTCACTTCACCCATGTTCACACGGGGGATATTGTCGAGCGGCATGCCCTGCCAGACGGGAACGCTCCGGCGCTGCAACAGGATTTGAGACCGGTCTTCCTTAAAGACGTCAATCGTAACGGAAATGTCTTTCAGTAACTGGAAATCGACTCCTGCGTTGTATTTCGTGGCGACTTCCCAGGTCAGGTTGGGGTTGCCCAGCAGTCCTTCGTTGATTCCGTAGCCGCGCGATATGCTGCCCAGGTATCCGCCGCCGCCATACGTGATATTGTCGATGTACAGGAAGCGCGTGTCGCCCATTTTATCGTTTCCGACCTTGCCGATTGATCCCCTGAGTTTCAGGTATGTCAGTACGGGATTTTCTTTCAGGAAGCCTTCGTTTGAGAGCGCCCAGCCTATTGAGGCGGCCGGGAAGAATCCGAACCGTTTCTTCGGGGCAAACTGTTCCGACCCGTTGTAGCCTACATTGATTTCCCCGAAATAGCGCGTGTCGTAGTTATATGTGGCGCGTCCGGCCAGCCCGAGTACATTAAATGGAATATCGGCGCCGGTCGTTTCCCAGTAGTCGCGCTGTACCAGGATCATGCCGCCTACATCGTGCAGGTTGAATTGCCGGTTGTACAGGATGGATGCCTGCGCATTGAGGGTGTATTTGGACTCCGCGTATTTTCTCAGCGACAGTGCATTGGTGCCGGAATGGGCCTCGGTATAAGTCAATTCGTCCGTGTTGGGGTCTACGTTTGCCAGATAAAGGGAATTGTCGTATTCACCCTGCATTTCCGTTTTTGACCACGAATCGTATGAAATCATTCCCTTTATGGAGAGGCCTTTGGTGATGAATCCCAAATCCCATTCCATTCCGGCGGAGGAGTTGAGGTTCGCCCGCAGTTCGTTCAGGTATCCGCGCCAGTTGATGATCTCGTAGGGCGCGCGGTCTATGTAATGCCCGGAGTTCAGGTAAGTCGGGTCCAGCGGCTTTCCGGCTTCCACGCCGAAGCCGGCAATCGTGGTCGGACCGGGGGAAATGGGCAGGACGAACTGCGTCATCTGAAAGATATCGCGTATTGTCCAGTTCTGGTCGTTGCTGTACATTGCGCCGGTGGCGGCCATGTTAACGCCTTCGATGTAGGTGCCCAGGTTCAGGAATACTTTCAGCGAGGATGATATTTTATAGTCTACGTTCGAACGGAAACTGTAACGGTCCAGCTTTACCGACGGATCGTATCCCAGGACCGATTCGGGTTCGGTTTTCAGGTTTCCTCCCTGGTGGAGATACCCTACATTCATAAAGTAGGATACTTTTTCCGTTCCTCCCGACAGGTTGGCATTGACTAACGTCTGGGGACTCCAGCGGTCAATCAGCTCCCGGTACCAGTCATGGTCGGGATAGATGTACCGCCTCACGGCCGCCTTCCGCTCGTAATCGGGATCGTTGGGGTCTAAGCCAAGCAGCGGATTTTCATATTTGGCAAAGATATCCTCGCCGAAAACGGCGCTTCCCTGCCCGTCATTGATCAGCGCCTGGTTACGCAGCGTAAGGTAGTCCGTTGAATGGAGGCGCGACGGTTCGCGCGACAGGGCCGAATAGCTTTGCGTTGCATTAATTGTTAATTCGGGCTTTCCTTCTTTCCCGCGCCGGGTGGTAATCAGGATTACGCCGTTAGCGCCACGCACCCCGAAAACGGAGGTGGCGGAGGCGTCTTTCAATACCGAGATCGACTCTACTTCGTTCGGGTCGATCGTCCGGATGTTGTCGCGGGGCACTCCGTCGATCAGGATCAGCGGGCTTTTCCCGTTCGTCGTGGCGGCGCCGCGCAAGTACATCGTAGCATCGTCGCGTCCGGGCTGTCCGCCGACCGACTGCATGGAGGTCAAGCCGGTAATACGTCCGGCCAGCGCATTGGCAAGACTGGTCGAAGAACTGATCTTCAGCTCTTTGGTTTGCACCGAAGCCACAGCGCCGGTGACAGATACTTTTTTCTGTACGCCGTACGCAACGACGACTACTTCCTCCAGTCCGAGCGTTGCGTCCAGCAAAATGATGTCGAGAGTAGTTTTCCCTGCCACAGGCGCCTCCTGCGGCGTGTAGCCGACATACGAAAAGACCAGCACGGCATCCGCGGCGAGGTTGCTCAATGTATAATCGCCGTTTATATCCGTGATGTTTCCGGCAGTGGTGCCTTTGACCTGAATCGAAACGCCGACAAGCGGTTCGCCGGTATCGTCGGTCACCCTGCCTTTCACGCTGATTCCCTGCGAAAACAGCGAAAGCGTAAAGGTACAGAAGCATGCGGAAAAAATTACTTTCCGCAGTACATTCCATCTAAAAGATTCTTTCTTTTTAATTAATTTCATAATTTCATTAGTTCTTAAAAATTTGTTTTCTAATGCTTCGTTTTAAACACTCTGGTGTGCGATGATTATGCGCTTTGCCGCATCATCCGTGCACAGTTTTTTATTCTACAGTTTTTATTCTATAATTCAGATCTTTTCCATAGGCATTCCGTTTTTTTTGTGCGGGATCGCATTGTGCATCGTGGAGACGCGATGCATCGCGTCTCTACACCGAACCGCGTCATTCCGGCAAAAGTCGGAATCCCCGATACGGATTGCGGGTCAAGCCCGCCGTGACGGTTAATTTGCACCTTTGCAAGTTGTTGAAATATAATCATTTATACTTTACGTTCAGTACATACGTATGTAGCAAAATTTACAGAGTATGTAATGATGCATTACAGAGTATGTAATGGTGCATTACAGAGTATGTAATGGTGCATTACAGAGTATGTAATGATGCACTACAGAGTATGTAATTTTCACTACATACGTATGTGATTTTTGAACATGTTATTCGCCTTTTTCGAAGCGGATATTGGCCAGTTTCCTTCTCAG
>JAISEZ010000091.1 GCA_031263835.1 Tannerella sp. | reverse complement strand
TACCGAGACAGGTTTCATCTCTCTTGAGATAGAGTTCATCTCTCTTGAGATAGAATTTATCTCTACCGAGATGGGATTCATCTCAAGAGAGACGGAAATCATCTCATCTATGTTTGCCGCGCATTTTACCATCCCGGATTCTGTGTCAGATTCGGATTCAACACAAGTTCATTCGTCGGAATCGGCGACAGGTAATCCCGGCCCAGATTAAACTGGAAACCTCCGTCCATAGCGCTGAAGTTCTTATACGGATCCATGTAGCCGTCGCTGTTGACAGGCAGTGGGGCTACGGCTTCAAGGAATGCCGGGGTCGCGCCGGGATAGTTGTACCATTGTTCCAGGACGGCGCCAAGCGGCCGTTTTCCCCGTATCAGTTCGTCGACTGCTGCCCAGCGGAAAATATCGTCCACACGGTAACCTTCACAGGCCAGTTCGACCTTCCGCTCGCGGCGAATCTCCTGCAATACGGGTGACAGACCGGCAAACTCCCAGTTCGGGTCGGTCGTGATGTTGCCGATATTCAGCAGACCATTGTCCATTCCGACCCGCCGGCGCAATGCATTGACCGTCTTGTCTATATCGCTCTGGGTAATTGTTCCCAGTTCGGCTTTGGCTTCGGCATAAATCAGCAGGACTTCGGCATAGCGGAAATAGATTGCGCCGTTGTAGCTCGACCAGGTGCCATACCAGTCCGCATAGATTGGTACAAGTCCTTTCCATTGCTGATACCCGGTTGAAACATCGTTGTCGGCGCCTTCTCCAAACAGTGGTACAGAGAATATGGTCAGCGGATCTTCCCACAAAACGTGTTTACCGTCATCCACAAGAATGGTTTGGTTCAGCCGCGGGTCGCGGTTGGCAACCAGCGATTTCAAATCCCGGTCGCCCTGATACATGGAAGAAACGGAAATGGGCTTTCCATCCAGGCAGAGATAGGAATCAACCAAACTTTTTGTCATGCCGTGGCCGCCACCCCTGTGACCTAAATAATTGGCGAAATGATTCATGATGCCGTCCGCTTTCGAATATCTGCGCCAGAGGAGCACTTCCCTGTAACTGCTGTAATCGTATTGATTAAACAGATTCACATAGCCGTTTTCGACGCCGATATTATCCAGCGCGGGAAAGCCGTTCGCTTCGCCCAGCGCGATGAGCGCCCCAGCCGCATCGGCTGCCTTTTGAATGAATTGCGAACCGTCGGAGCCGTTGACCTTGAAAGCAGTGTTCTTCAGTGCATGATACTTTTCCCATGTCCCTTCGTAAAGGGCAATCCGCGCCTGAAGCGCCAAAGCTACTTCTTTCGTTATGCGTCCCGTATAGGTGCCGCTGCCCCGGGTCGGAAGGTATTCCACCGCCCGATCCAGTTCCTGCAGGATGGCTTCCGCTACCTGACTGCGGGGTGTGCGGGGCGCCGTAAGCTCGTCCGAATCAATCCCGACCGTAGTCGTAATCCACGGCACATCGCCGAATGTGCGCAATTTGTTGAAGTAGAATATTGAGCGGAAGAACAGGGCTTCGCCAACGTAAGGGTTGACCTTGTCCGGCGACGCTTCGACCGACGGATAGTGGTCCATAAAATAATTGATGTCGCGCAGCAGGCCCCAGTCGCCCGACGACCAGCCGCCGCCCGACGATGGCAACGTGTTCTCGCCGTTCATCCGGCGGTTGTAGTTAACGAAAACCTGAATGTCACTTCCGTCGCTCCCGTCCTGACTGTAAGGGCCTGCATTCCAGCCGTCATAACGCGGCAACAATCCGCCCTGATTGTAGAAGTTATTGCAGTAAATCTTCAAATCGTTTTCCGATTTCCAGAAATTGGCGTCACTGAGATTGACAATGGGTGCGCGCTCCAGAAAATCATCGTTACACGATGACAGCATCAAAGTGAAAACACCTATCCATACGATGATGATAAATTTATATTTTTTCATATCCTTATCTGTTTATGAGTTATTAAATTAAAAAGTAATATTCAAACCGCACGCCCAGGTACGCTGCAGAGGATAGATTTTACCGTCCGATCTGCCATACGTTAATTCCGGGTCTATGGATTTAATCATGGAAGTCCATGTAGCCAGATTTTCCACATTGACAAAAAGGCGCAACTTCTGAGCATTGATATACTTCAGCAGCGAAGCAGGCAAACTGTATCCCAGTTGCAGGTTCTTTACGCGCAGATAGGCTGCATTCGAAAGGTAGCGGGTTTGCGTCTGCATGTTCTTGCTCATTTGGCCGGTCAGGTAATACTTGGGATAATACCCGTTCGGATTGGTCTCACTCCAGCGGTCGTACTGTTGAACATATCCGTTACTCGAAGACTCAGCACCATTGATACCCCAGAATTCACTGGAACTGCCAAACCAGAAATCGCGTTTACCCACGCCCTGCAGGAACAGGGTAAGGTCAAAGCCCCGGTATTCGGCATTCATGTTTACGCCAAATGAATAGCGCGGCGTCGTATTGCCGATCACTTTCCGGTCGCCCGGATCTTCCAGCGTGTTGCTGCCCCAGTCAATCTTTCCGTCGCCGTTCAGGTCTTTATAGCGGACGTCGCCGCGGGACCACTGGCTGTAAAGCAGGTTTTGCGAGGGTGCGGACGCAATTTCTTCGTCCGACTGAAACAAGCCGACCGTCTCGTAACCCCAGATTTCACCCATCTTTTGACCTTCATACCAGGTCGTATTCAATCCTTGCGGATTCGGATACTTCATGACCGTGCCCTGATAATCGCTTAATACGGCATTGATGCCATAACTGAGGTCGCCTTTCCGGTCTTGGAAACCGACAGTCAGTTCCCACCCTTCGGTTTTTACGGCCGTGGAATTGGTTTGCGGCGCTGAAGTCCCCAGCACGGCCGGCAGCGACTGCGCCGGGCCTGTGTAGTCGTCCATATTGCGTCGGTACCAGTCGAAACTGACATTCAGCCGGTTGGAAAGGAATGAAAGGTCGGCGCCAAAGTCGAGCGTCGTGGTCGTGATCCAGGTCAAAGACTGGTCGATAAGTCCCGGATTGCTGATATACGATTCCCGTCCGCCGTTGAAATACCAGTTGCTTGAAGTCGGGCTGACAGTATTCAGCGAAGGATAGAACGGATAGTAGCCCGTAAAACTCTGGTCACCCAGCGAACTGTATTCCACGCGGAATTTCAGTGAATTGACGATCGACTCGACCGGTTTCCAGAATGATTCCTTCGACGCCACCCAGCCGGCCGAAACGCCCGGATAGAATTTTTTGCGCACATCGCTCAGAAAACGTGAAGTGCCGTCATACCTGCCGTTTAATTCAAGCAAATATTTTTCCCTGAAATTGTAGTTGATACGTCCGAAACCGCCGCGAATGGCCAGTTGCGAGGCACCTTCACCAATGCTGCGCAGCGTTCCGTATGACAGTGACAGCGAAGGCAGTCCGTCGGAATACAGTTGATTGTTTCCCGCCGAAAAATTCATATTATCGTACAGTTCCTGCGTATATCCGGCCAGCACCTTGAAATAATGGTCTTTCAGCTGCTTTTCATACGAAGTGAAGGCATTGACGGTATAATGCTGGTTTTTGTTTGTAGAACGGCTGAAAGAGTTCGGATTATTGGCAATAATGGCCTGGTCGCCTTTAGGCATAGTTTGATACACGGTGGCACGATGGCTTGTACTGTTCTGGTATTGACCATCGATGGTATAGTTGGCCGTGATGTCCCAGCCTGTCAGGGGATGAAAGACAAATTCACCGGTCAGGATAGCGGTATCATTCGTTGTATTATCCCGGCCGCCCAACTCAATCGTCCGTATCCACCAGTCTTTTTCGCCATTCGGTTTGAGGTAGGTCCGCATCGGCCACATACGGGCCAGCAGCGCTATGGGACCGCCTTCAAATGAATAGTTGGGAGCAACGACCAAAGCCCTGGAAAGTGCGCTCCGGAAATTGAAGCTCATCCATTTTGTAAACTCGGACGAAAGATTGACCCGTACAAAATAGCGCTGGTAGGAATCTTCACCGAAATCATTAAACAAACCGTCCTGCTGGACGTATCCCAGTCCGACGTAATAGTTGGAATGGTTGACGTTCCCCGACATGCTTACATTTTGCTGCTGGCTGAAGGCCAAGTCTTTTAACAGCAGATCATAAAAGTTATTGTTGCCGTTTCCCCAGTCCCATATATTAGGATTGTTGGGATCAGCTTCAACCTGATCGGTTATTTTACCCTCCATGTAATCCCTGATCCGTTGCAGTTTATAATCGCTGATCGAATGGGCTGTACCGCCATTGTCGCCTGCTCCGTTGAAAAAATCCGTCCAGTCCAGCGAGTTCATTATTTTCGGGAGATGAATCGGCTGCGCCCAGCCGAAATTGTTGTTGTAGGTGATGGTTGGCTTTTGCCCCGCTTTTCCCCGCTTGGTGGTAACGAGAATTACACCATACGGTGCGCTTGATCCGTAAATGGCCGCCGAAGCGCCGTCCTTCAATACCGAGATACTTTCCACATCATTCATATTAATGGTGTTAATATCTCCACCTTGAACACCGTCGATCACCAAAAGCGGCGCACCGGTCGATCCGAAGCCCGTGTAACCGCGGATGTTGATGGATGGCGCTGCCTCAGGGCGTCCTCCGTCGGCGTTCGTGGTGATATTCAGGTTGGCCACCTGTCCCTGCAACGCCTGCGAGACGGTCGTCACCGAACGGTTTTCCAGTACTTCACCCTTCACCTGCGCTACGGCGCCGGTCAGGTTAACCTTTTTCTGCGTTCCGTAGCCCACAACGACTACTTCTTCGAGCGCCTGCGTGTCTTCCGGAAGGGTGATTAACAGGGATTTACCTCCCATTCCTGTTAATGAGCTGACTTCCTGTGCAATGTAGCCGATGTAGGAGATTTGCAGTACGGCATTATCCGCCACGTTCAGCGAGAATTTTCCGTCCGCGTCGGTCACCGTTCCGTTGGTCGTACCTTTTTCCTTGATATTTGCGCCGATGACCGGCTCGCCCGTGGCATCGACGACGGTTCCCGTGACCGTTTTCTTCCCCTCCTGCTGGAATATGAGCGTCCTGCTTTTGGCAAGGATGATTTGGTTGTCGATCATCTGATAACCGACATCCGTGCTTCTTAACAGCTGGCTCAGTACATCGGTTATATCTCCGTTATCCACATGGATGTTGACCTTGCGGCTGACATCTACCGTTTCGTCCGTAAACAGGAATGAATAGGACGTTTCCTTTTCGATCTTATTGATAGCTTCTTCAACCGTCACATTGTTCAGGAACAGCGATACCGACTTCATGTTCTGCGAGTAGGTTACGCCTGCACTGAGCTGAAATACTATCAAATATGAAAATACAACTGTAAGTTTCATAATGCGTGAAATTTTTTTTAGTGCATTTACTTGTAAGATATCTGTATTAAATTTTATTTTTTCCATACTTTTGTAGTGTGTTTAAAGATTAATATTCGTGTCCGGAAAACCACCCGGACGGTTTGCGGCAAGGATGAGTTGAGAAACTTGTCCTTGCTTTTTGTTTGGATTACTGACTGTTCTTTTCCATAGGCATTTCGTTTTTTAAAGAGTTTGACATTTTATTTGATAATCACGTTGATTTGCTGCCGGTCGAATGTGCTGTCTTCGTTTTGTTCCGTTTTCATGATTCGCCATTCGATGGGCGCAGCTATTTTTAAGTAATCAAGTATTTGCGGGATGGTTTCCGTCGAAAACGTGGCCCGTACCAGATACGGTTTTTGCTTGGGGTTTTGCAGCGTAATGTTTACGTTGTAACGGCGTGAGAGTTGTTTCATCACTTCTTCTATCGGCGTATTGCGGAAAATGATTTTGCCGTCTTTCCAGGCTGTTTTTTCGTCCGTTTGTACCGCGGCGCGAATCGTTTGACCGGTTTTCTTGTCGAGCTTGACCATGTAGCCGGGCCGGATCGTTGCATGACGGTCATTGTAAGTCACATCTACCGCGCCTTCCAGCAGCACAACCTCGTTCACGTCATCGTCGCCGTAGGCTTTCAGGTTGAACTCCGTTCCGCGGGCAATGACTTTCAGGCCGGAGGGCACCGTCACCTCAAACGGCCTGGCGGCGTCGGTATGCACATCGAAGAAGCCTTCTCCTTCCAGTTCGACCGGACGGGTTTTTTCCTTAAACACGACCGGATAACGCAGGCGGCTTTCGCTGTTGAGCCATACGCGGGAACGGTCGGGCAGTTCAACGTGCATGACGGTGCCCGGAGAGACTTTCACTTCGGCATACGATTCTGCAACGGATGCGCCCGTACGTTGATTCAGCAGGTATAACGAGATGAACATGCCGGCCAGCAAAGGGATGAACAGGATCGCGGCGGCCCGGCTAAAGACGTTCAGGAACCGCGCCCGACGTTCGTCCCGGCGGATCCCGGACGTCGTCCGTCTGTACGCACGGGAGATATCCACCTGTTTATAAAAGCGGATATCATCCCGTAATTCCTTAACCGTCTGCAATGTGTCTCTTAATTCTTTGTTCGTTGTCATGATTCTATGTCGTCCTTTATTTATATATACACAAAAAGGGAACAAATGCGACAACTTTTTTCCGTTTTTTTTCGCATGATTGAAAATTTAACTATATCGGGTGCTGTTTTCAAATAAATGTTACATACATTTGTCCCACCGATAAATTCTTTGATACATATTTATAGCACATGAAAACAGCAATACAGGAGGATTGGATGTATGATATTTCCCGAAACGATCGAACGGCATTCCGGGAAATGTTTGAGTATTATTATGCGGCGCTGTGTGTTTATGCGCGGCATTATGTCCGGCTGGACGACGTAAGCGAGGATATCGTGCAGGACGTGTTTTGCGCCGTCTGGAAAAACCGCTGTCGGATAGATTGCCGTATTCCCGCGAAAAATTACCTGACGGCTGCGGTGCGGAATCACTGTATCAATTACCTGCGGGACAGCCGTTCCGTGACGTTCGACGATCTCTTCCGGTCGGAAGACATATCCGACACCGAACAATCCGATTCCGCATGGATGCTGGACGAGCTGGAGCGTTTACTGGCGGATGCGCTGGCCAAACTCCCGCCCGAATACCGGATGGCTTTCGAGATGTCGCGCCTGGAAGATCGTCCGGTGACGGAGATTGCAGAGGCGATGGGCGTTTCGGTTCGCACCGTCGAACGATACCGGAACAGGGCCGTCGAAATACTGAAGACCGAATTGAAGGATTATCTGCCGTTCATTATCTTTATTCTGATGGATGGCTGACTGTCACATACGTCAGATTGGCGGGAACGGAGGTGCAGTTTGCGGCGAGGGCATGCCGGTCGGGATCGGGTTCGACGGCAGTTATTTGCAGATCTTTTTTTACTAAGGCTAAAAGCAGGGCGTATTCGCCGTAGCCGGTGTTTCGGATGGTCGTTGCGCCCTCGTCGGGGGCGGCGGCGATTTCCTGTTTGTAGTTATTGTTTTTTCGGAGGGCGCTGCGGACTGCGCGCTCGATGGCCGGGCCTTTGTAGATGTAGTTTTTGATGACTAAGTCGGCGTAGTAGTCAGGGGTTTCGATTTCTTTACACAGTTTTTTATATTCGGCATGATAGTAGTGGCGGACGTCTATTGAGCGGGGGGAATAGTCCTTGCGGAAGCGGACGTCGTCCGGCGCGATGCGGGGCATTACCTGTATGTGGATGCGGCCTTTGCGAAGCATGAACTCTTCTTTGGGGAGGACGTGGCCCGCGCCGTGTATCATTATGGGGATTATGTCGGCGTTTAGCTGTTCGGCGAGGTAGAACGCGCCGCGGTGGAAACGGCGGATTGAGCAGTCGGCGGAGCGCGTTCCTTCGGGGAAAATGACGATTGAATAGCCGCGGGTGACGGCCTCCTGCAGCCGGACCGATGCACGTTCGATTCC
>JAISEZ010000090.1 GCA_031263835.1 Tannerella sp. | reverse complement strand
TTTTGCCGCCAGATTTCGATGATGCCGGGCAGGATGGAAACCAGGATGATTACGATAATCAGCAGGCTCAGGTTTTGTTTTACGAAGTCCACGTTGCCGAAGAAATAGCCGGCATACATGAATAAGGCAACCCATGCGACGCCTCCGACAATGTTGAAACTGAAAAAATGAGGGTAACTCATCTTCCCCATTCCGGCTACAAAGGGGGCGAAGGTGCGTACGATGGGTACGAAACGGGCAATGATAATGGTTTTGCCGCCGTGTTTTTCGTAGAAGTCGTGCGTCTTTTTAAGGTAAGCCTGCTTGAATATCTTTGAATTTGGATTCCGGAACAGCTTCTCGCCGAAGAATTTCCCTATGAAATAATTGCAGGCGTCTCCCAGTACGGCCGCCGAAATCAGCAGGATGACCATCAGATGAACGTTGATATGATTGGTTCCCAGGGCGGCCAGCGTCCCGGCGACAAACAGGAGCGAATCGCCCGGCAGGAAGGGTGTAACGACCAGGCCCGTTTCGCAGAATATAACCAGAAACAGAATCCCGTATATCCATGTGCCGTAGTCCCGAACGAGTTCGGCCAGATGAACGTCGATGTGTATGACAAAATCAATCAGAAACTGAATCAAATCCATGTTGTTTCGCTTTAAGTGCAGTGGCAGGTTTAATTGTTATGATATCCGTTTGTCAGGTAACTGGACGACAGCCGGTGCGATGCGACGCACTCGGCCGGTCGGGGATGAATTTCCCTGGCCTGCAGAAAGCCGTTCTTCGACCGCGGGTCGTCATAGATGCCCTTCTCGACGAGCGAGAATATCCGGCGTACATACCCGGCAATCATCTCCGGCGGACATTTGGCGTATCTCTTGCAAAACCGCTTCATGTCGCCCTCAATCAGGCTGTTCATCGCCCGGTGAACGGGGTTGTATGATTTCTTCACCTGCGGTTCTATCAAACGGTGTATCTCTTCCATCAGCTGTTTCACGTTCTGACCCAGCGCGCGCATGTTTCTCATCATTTCCGGCATACGGTTTCCCTGCAGGGAGGCCTGATAGACCATATCCAGAATGTGTACGGTGATTTCGACGGCTTCCTCCTGTTCTCCCGTGGCCAGATGGACAAACGCCTGCAGGGTGAGCAGCAGCAGGTCTTCCGGAAAACGGGCGGCTATTTCCGGGAGGATTTCGTTGGCTTCGTTTTCGCGCCCGGTTTCGAGGCAGCAGCGGATGTAACTCTTGTACAGCGCCAGTCCCTGGGCAATGTCGATGTCTTCGAGCAGTTCCTTGAAGATGGCATACGCCTGTTCGTAATGTTCCGATTTCATGTAACATTCGGCCAGATAGGGCTGGATGTTCCGGCTGGCGTGACCGTCCGAGAGCAGTTCCAGATAGACGTCGATTGCCTTGTCGTAATGTTCGTTCATGAACAGGCAATATGCTTTCATCACCTTGATTTCGACGTCCGAATCGTCGCAGGCAAGGGCAAAGTCAAAGGCATCGACCGCCTTGTCGTACTCGCCCTGCAGGAGGCAGAGACGTCCCTGCATGTACCAGTAATCCGGCGAATAGGGGTCCGCGTCAATCAGTTCGCTGCAAATCGACATCGCCTGTTGCGGCTGTCCCTGCATTTCCAGGTAATAGCAGTACTCCTCCTTCAGAATCAGGTTGTCCGGGAAGAGCGCCATCCCGCGCTGAAGCAGCCTGCCGGCTTCGTCGAAGCGCTTCAGTTCGTTCATGACGGGCGCCAGGTATTCGAAGATATCCTCCAGTTCTTCGCAGTTCTCCGCCTGCATTTCATCGACAAAGGCCCGTACCTCGTCGAAGCGATTCAGCGCACAGCAGCATTCCATCTTCAGCAGGTTCAGTTCCAGGTCGTCCGGGTCGCCGATGCGTTCGATTGTCCGGAGCGCCTCGTCATATTCCTCGCGGTAAACCAGCGCGCGGCACATCCGTATCTTGATGTCCTGATTTTCGGGATGCAGCTTCTGCCCGAGTTCCAGCACCTTTTCATAGTGCTCGAAATCGTCCGTATCTTCAAAGTGATCCAGCAGGTCGACAATCTCGTCCGCATCGAAATACATCTCGGTGCCGTTGCTTTCCATCAGGGAATAGCGTTGCAGAATATATTCCATTTCGTCCATTTGAAATTCAATTTTAGTTTGGGTTCATGCATTTAATTTCCTGCTCCAGGTATCTTTCAGCGAGACGGTCCGGTTGAAGACGAGCCGTCTGCCGGCGCTGTCGGGGTCGAGGCAGAAATAGCCGATGCGCTGGAACTGGAAGTGGTCGCAGAGTCCGGCCTGTGCCAGGTCGGCCTCGACGAAGCAGTTCGTCAGCACCTTGAGCGAATCGGGATTCAACAGTTCCGCCAGTTCCCTGTCCTTTTCTTCGGACGGGTTTTCGGCGAGAAACAGCCGGTCGTACAGCCGCACCTCGGCCGGCAACGCATGTGCCGCGGAAACCCAGTGAACGGTTCCCCTGACCTTGCGGTTGCTTTCCGCCATGCCGCTTTTCGTCTGCGGGTCATATTCCGCATAAACTTCTTCCACTTCGCCGTCCGCGTTTTTCCGGCAGCCTGTACATTTTACGATATAGGCGCACCGCAAACGTACTTCCTGTCCGGGCGTCAGGCGGAAATACTTCTTCGGCGCCTCTTCCATGAAATCTTCCCTTTCGATATACAGCTCGCGCGAGAAGGCAATTTCGTGCGTCCCGGCAGACGGGTCTTCGGGATTGTTCACCGATTCCATCATCTCGACCCTGTCTTCGGGATAATTGGTGAGAATCAGCTTCACGGGGTGAATCACGGCAGCGACGCGCCGCGCCGTCGCGTTCAGGTCTTCGCGCACGGAGTGTTCCAGCAGGGCCATGTCGATGATGCCGTCGTATTTGGTGTAGCCAATCCGGTCGACAAACTTCCGGATGGACGAGGGCGTATAACCGCGCCGGCGGAGCCCGCAGAGGGTTGGCATCCGCGGGTCGTCCCAGCCGCTGACCAGCTTTTCGTTGACCAGCTGCAGCAGTTTCCGCTTGCTCATGAGGGTATAGGTCAGGTTGAGGCGGTTGAATTCCGTCTGATACGGACGGAAGTCGCCGTCTTTCAGCAGCTCGATGAAGTAGTCGTACAGGGGACGGTGCACTTCAAATTCCAGCGTGCAGAGCGAATGGGTCACGCCTTCGAAATAATCGCTCTGGCCGTGTGCGAAGTCGTACATGGGGTACACTTTCCACTGGTCGCCGGTGCGGTGATGCGGCCACTTGATGATGCGGTAGATAATCGGGTCACGGAAGTGCATATTGGGCGAGGCCATGTCAATCTTCGCCCGCAGCGTCATGCGGCCTTCTTCAAACTCGCCGCCGTTCATCCGCAGGAAAAGGTCGAGGCTTTCCTCCGGCGGACGGTTCCGGTAGGGGCTGTCCGTGCCCGCCCGGGTGGGCGTGCCTTTCTGTTCGGCAATCTGTTCCGACGTCTGTTCGTCCACGTAGGCGTGTCCCTGCCTTATCAGCGAGACGGCGAAATCGAACAGCTGCCGGAAATAGTCCGAGGCATAGTATATGTTCTCCCACCGGAAACCCAGCCACCGGATGTCTTCCTGAATGGCCTCCACGTATTCCACATCTTCGCGCGTGGGATTCGTGTCGTCATATCGCAGGTTGCAGGTGCCGCCGTACTTTTCGGCAATCCCGAAATCCAGGCAGATGGCTTTGGCATGGCCGATGTGGAGATAGCCGTTCGGCTCCGGCGGGAAACGTGTCTGCACACGTCCGCCGTTCCTGCCCTCCGCCACTTCTTTCCGGACAATTTGCTCGATGAAACTCAAGCCTTTCCTGTCCTCTTCCCGCGTTACATTCTCTTTCATTCCTTTCCTGTCTTTTTCTTTCACGCGACAAAGGTATAATTAAATTACCAACTGTCCATACAAGCGCCGCCAAAAACCTTGTTTTTATGCTGTGCG
>JAISEZ010000068.1 GCA_031263835.1 Tannerella sp. | reverse complement strand
TTTACTCTGGGTCCGCGATATAGGGATTATCCTGCCCTTATCAACGGCAGACTGGATGAAATACAGGTTTTTGCTGATAATATCGCTTATGATAAGTTTGTAATTGAGGAGGATGGATTATTAGATGCAAATGTTCAGACAAAATCATTCTCTTTTGATCCGGGAAAACGTTCAGCTGGAAAAACGAGGTTTACATTTAAATATGTGAACAAGGGTACTGGCAACACTATCGAGATTGGGTCTTTTATCATTGACTATTATGACCAGCCAACAGTGAACACTGAACGTGTTAACGGGGTTATAGAAAGTGTTTATGACTATTATTATGGCCGGACGACGCAATTTCCGGGAAAAATAGAGATTACCAAAACGGGCGGTTCTCCGGATTTGAAATACATGATAGATGGCAGACCTCCGGTGTCCTGGCCTGCGGGCAGAGAAACGCTGGCTCTTAGCGAACTTGAAATTCAAAGTCTGATTCCGGGATCCAGAATTCAGCTGTGGGAACCTGAAGGCTGTAATTCTGCGATACTGTTTGGCGTTCCGGAAGTGCAGGAGAGCGGCATTATTTCGCGCCCGATCTATACGGCCCAGAGCGAGTCGAATAAGGGACTGATTGTTCCGGGCACGGGGATTCATTACGTGGAGAGCGGAAAGAATTATGTATTCAAACTCTACCCGAAGGAAGAGAATCTGGGCAAGCAGCTGATTGTAGCGACAGACCGCAAATTCATAAAGGATGATGAAGGCGGCGTTGTCAGCAAACAGGATGAAGACGGCGTATGGACGGTAACCCTTGTTGCCGTACAGGAACCGGTGAACCTGGCTCTTTCGTTCCTGGAGGAAACGGAATCGTCGGCTACGGGCGCAGCTGCTGTTGAAGACGGCAGCGTCCGGGGAGCGGACGGCGCCGCATACATCTCCTCAGCTGCGGCAGGAAGCGACGCCATATACAGTACGGCGGGTGCGCTGGTGAAAACCGTTGCCTGTACGGCCGGCACCACCTCCATTCCGCTTCCGGCAGGCTTCTACATCATCTCCCTGAGCAACGGGGAGAATTACAAAGTGGCTGTAAAATAAGTGACGGCAGTTTCTGTTTATTTGAAAATCCCGGGACATGACCTGTTCCGGGATTTTTTTGCATACACGCGCCCGGGAATAATGACTAATGCGAATCAGCAGTTAATAGTCAGCAGTTATACTGCGCGCGGCATAGTTTTGTGCATGGACATGGAATATAAATTATCAACACGGAGGCACGGAGGACACGGAGATTCGCTGTTCTGCGGAACGAAGTTCCTCCTCTGTGGCCTCCGGACAAATGCTTTCCCTGCACAGAGAACACAGAGGAAATACGGCGTTCCGCCGTGCACTTCTCTGTGTTCTCCGTGTCTCCGTGGTGATAATTTATTTTTTATGGTCATGCACAAAAGTGCGAAGGACAAAATCAACCGGAAAAATGCTTTGGGCATTTGCCCAAAGGACAAAATCAGTTGGATAAATGCTTTGGGCATCTGCCCAAAGGACAAACTCAGTTGGAAACATGCTTCGTGCATTTGCACGAAGGATAAAACAGGTTTGCGGGAAGCTTCGTGCATTTGCACGAAGGATAAAACAGGTTTGCGGGAAGCTTCGTGCATTTGCACGAAGGATAAAACAGGCCGGAAAAATGCTTTGTACTGCATTACGGGCGAACACACAGGTTCGCCCCTACTACTATCTACTAACTACTAACTACCGATTCATATAATTCAAATGAAAGTTTCATACCCCTCTTCCCGGAAGATATATGTAAAGGGCCGGATACACGACATCCGCGTCGGAATGCGTCAAATAACCCTGCTGGACACCGTCCGCATCGAAAACGGCGTGGAGACGAAGGAAAAAAACGCGCCCGTGGTGGTGTACGACACCAGCGGCCCCTATTCCGACGGCAGCGCCGTCACTGACGTCAGGCGCGGCCTGCCCCGCCTGCGCGAACCCTGGATTGACGCCCGCAACGATACGGAACATCTGCCGGCCTTTTCGTCCGCCTGCAGCAATGCACGGCTGTTCGACGGGCGTCTGGACGCCATCCGCTTCCCCTTCGTCCACCTGCCCCGGAGAGCCGTCCGGGGAAAATGCTGCACGCAGATGTATTACGCCCGGCAGGGCATCATCACGCCCGAAATGGAATACGCCGCCATCCGCGAAAACGTGCAGTACGGCGACCCGGACGCCGCGTCGCATATCACGCCCGAATTTGTCCGCAGCGAAGTGGCCGCCGGACGCGCGGTGCTCCCCGCCAACATCAACCACCCCGAAGCCGAACCGATGATTATCGGAACCCGTTTTCTGGTGAAGATAAACACGAACATCGGCAACTCCGCCCTCTCGTCCGGCATTGACGGAGAGGTGGAAAAGGCCATCTGGAGCTGCAAGTGGGGCGGCGACACGCTGATGGACCTGTCCACCGGCGAACCCATCCACGAAACGCGCGAGTGGATTGTCCGCAACACGCCCGTCCCGACAGGCACCGTGCCTGTCTATCAGGCGCTGGAAAAGGTCGGCGGACAGATTCCGGAACTGACCTGGGAAATCTACCGCGACACGCTCGTCGAACAGTGCGAGCAGGGCGTGGACTATTTCACCATCCACGCCGGCCTGCTCCGCCCGCACCTGCCGCTGGTCAGGGAACGCACCACGGGCATCGTGTCCCGCGGAGGCTCAATCATCGCCGGCTGGATGACGCGCCACCGGCAGGAAAACTTCCTTTACACGCATTTCGAAGACATCTGCGAACTCCTCGCACAGTATGACGTGGCCGTTTCGCTGGGCGACGGGCTGCGTCCCGGCTCCATCCGCGACGCCAACGACGCCGCCCAGTTTGCCGAACTGTCCGTCCTGGGCGACCTCACGCTGACGGCCTGGAAGCATCACGTGCAGGTGCTCGTCGAAGGCCCCGGTCACGTACCCATGCACAGGATACGGGCCAACATGGACGAACAGGTGAAGCACTGTCACGGCGCGCCCTTCTACACGCTCGGCCCGCTGACGACCGACATCGCCCCCGGCTACGACCACATCACCTCGGCCATCGGCGCCGCGCAAATCGCCCGCTACGGCACGGCGATGATTTGCTACGTCACGCCCAAAGAGCATCTGGGACTGCCCGACCGGGAAGACGTCCGCGCCGGCGTCATCGCATACAAGATAGCCGCCCACGCCGCCGACCTGGCCAGGGAACATCCCGGCGCCCAGGTGCGGGACGACGCCCTGAGCAAGGCGCGTTTCGACTTCCGCTGGCGCGACCAGTTCAACCTCTCGCTCGACCCCGAACGGGCGCTCGAATACTACCGTGCCGGACGCCTGGGCGACGAAAGCGACCACTGCACCATGTGCGGCCCGCATTTCTGCGCCATGAAGCTGACCAGGGAAGTCAATGATTCAAAGATTCAAGAATTTAAAGATTCAAAGATTCAGGAAGTCAGTGATTCAAAGATTCAGGAATTCAAAGATTCAAGGGCATCCGGCGGGGATGACTGTCCCGCACAAACGACAGTCACTAATCACTAATCACTAACCACTAATCACTAACAACGTGTTTTTTACTGAACGAATCAACGATTTCGACTGGGACACTCTCCAGTCACGCATTTACGCCAAGACCTCCGGCGACGTCGAACTTGCCCTGCGCAGGGAAAAGCGTACGCCGGACGATTTCATGGCCCTGGTCTCCCCCGCGGCGCA
>JAISEZ010000030.1 GCA_031263835.1 Tannerella sp. | reverse complement strand
GCATTCGTCATGCCGGTTTCCCGCGCCTTTTCGCCGGCCTGCGCCAGCACGCCCCGGCCAAAAAGAACCGGCGCAAGCTGCATGTATATTCCTGTTTTCAACATAGTGTCTGTTTCCTTTCATTTGTGCGGCGCAAATATACAAAAAAACAGGAAACCGGAGTTTTCCGGATTCCCGGAAAGGGTCGCAATTCAAACAGTTGCATCCACCATCCGCAGGATTGAATAGGAATAACCCCGTGCTGCGCCCGGTCGTGTTCGGGAAGGACACTCTTTGAGCCACGTCAAAGACACTCTTTGAGGGACGTCAAAGACATCTTTTGAGGGACGTCAAAGACACCTTTTGAGGGACGTCAAAGACACCTTTTGAGGGACGTCAAAGGCGCTCTTTGAGGAGGCGGGGGCCAATACCTTAGTTTATCAGCATTCCCCGTCTGCGTTCATCTTTTCAGTCTGCGTCATCCGCGTGTTCCCCGCCCTGCTTCCCGAAGAAAGGGCGGGAAACACGGGCCGGATGATTTTTTATTGTATCTTTGTGCGCGAATCACTTATTGCAAAATAACAGATGAATATTACAGCAAACAAATTTGTATCGGTCTCTTACGACCTGAATGTGGGGGAAGGCGAGGAACGCGAGTTGATGGAACGGGCGACCGGGGAACATCCCCTGAAGTTTATTTACGGACTGGGCGCCATGCTGCCCGCCTTTGAAGACCGGCTGAGCGGTCTGGCGACGGGCGACACGTTCCGGTTCTCCCTTTCTCCGGAAAATGCCTATGGCGAGTATATGGAAGAAAATGTATGCGAACTGCCGAAAAACCTCTTTGAAGTGGACGGCCGGTTCGACGACGAATATATCAGCGAAGGAAACACCGTGCCGATGATGACCTCCGACGGACAGCAAATGAACGGCTCCGTACTGGAAGTGAAGGCGGAGACGGTGCTGATGGATTTCAACCATCCGCTGGCCGGCGAGATGCTCCATTTCGACGGGAAAGTGCTGGACGTGCACGAAGCAACGGCCGAAGAGATTGCCGCACTGTCGGCTTCCATGCAGGGCGGTTGCGGCTGTCAGTGCGGATGCGGCGAGTGCGGCGACGACAGTTGCGGCGACGACGGTTGCGACGACCGGAAATGCAGCTGTTAAACGGCAACTTCCGCAAATACGACCCCTTTTATCCGCAATGAATACGTTCGGAAACAGTTATCGGCTGACGTCGTTCGGCGAATCGCACGGCGCAGGTATCGGCGGCGTGATTGACGGCTGTCCGGCGGGACTGTGCATAGACATGGCGTTTGTCAGGCAGGAGCTGGCCCGCCGCCGTCCCGGACAATCCTCCATTACCACCCCGCGCAGGGAGGCGGACGAGGTGGAGTTTCTCTCCGGCATCTACGAAGGCCGCACCACCGGCGCACCCATCGGATTCATCGTCCGGAACGAAAACCAGCGCCCGGCGGACTACGACGCGATGAAAGACCTTTTCCGCCCGTCACATGCCGACTACACGTATCAGGTCAAATACGGCGTCCGCGACCCGCGTGGCGGCGGACGTGCCTCGGCCCGGGAGACAGTCGCCCGGTGCGTGGGCGGCGCCATCGCCAAACTGCTCCTGCGCCGGCGCGGAATCACCGTCCGGGCCTACACTTCGCAGGTCGCCCATATCCGGCTGGAAGGCAGTTATAAGGAGTATGACCTGAACCTGACGGAAACGAACGCGGTACGCTGTCCCGACCCGCTCAAGGCGGCGGAAATGAAAGCCCTGATTGGCGAGGTGCAGGCGGCAGGCGATACGGTCGGCGGTATTGTTTCGTGCGTGGCGCAGGGCGTGCCGCCCGGCCTGGGTGAACCGGTTTTCGGCAAACTTCATGCGGCGCTGGGTGCAGCGATGTTGAGCATCAATGCCGTAAAGGGGTTTGATTACGGTGTCGGGTTCGACGCGCCCCTCTACCGGGGTTCCGAACAGAATGACCGTTTCTTCAGCGACGGAAACGGCATCCGTACGCGCACCAACTTTTCCGGCGGTATTCAGGGCGGTATTTCCAACGGAGAGGATATTTATTTTCGCGTGGCCTTCAAGGCCGTCCCGACCCTGCTGATGGAACAGGAAACGGTGGACGTGGACGGTCATGCCGCCATACTGAAAGCCCGCGGCCGTCACGACCCCTGCGTCCTGCCGCGCGCCGTTCCCGTGGTCGAAGCGATGACCGCCATGACACTGCTCGATTATCTTATAAGCAGTGATGAGTGGTTAGTGGTTAGTGATGAGTGATTAGTGATGAGTGGTTAGTGATGAGTGGGGAGCGGAGAATGAAACGAATCCTGTACACCGTATCGGTATTATCTGTGATTGCCGTCTGTTCCACGGGACTTGCGGCGCAAAACCGCCCGGCGGGCGGACGCGGCAACTTCTCGCTGACGGCCAGGAATGTGGCGGCCCAGCTGCCCGATTCGCTGGCGGAGGCCGAGGATTCGACGGCGATTCGACGGATTACGGCCTACCGCCTGACCGGACTGGGCGAGCCTTCCATCGCGCCCATGGACACGGCCTACCTGAACATGGTCAACCGCTCGTTTCCGGATGGACAGGGCGTTGCCGTGGCTCATACGGGCAATATCGCCGCGCCGGCGCAAAGCCGTATCTTCAACGAACGGAACAGTGAACGCGACTTTATCTTTGCCGACGTCTATGACCCTTATATCATCACCCCCCGAAATGCCTGTTTCTATGACACGAAAATGCCCTACAGCAATATCCTGTATACGCGCGCCGGCGGGTCAACCAACCGGGAAGAGCAGCTGAAAATCTTCCTGACAAGCAACTTCGGCAGGAAAATCAACGCGGGCGGCGATTTCGACTACGTGTACAGCCGCGGGCATTACCAGTCGAACAACAACAAGATGATTAACTACCGCCTCTTCGGCAGCTACCGCTCCGACCGCTACGAAGCCTTTGCCCATATGCGCAACTTCAATATGGTCAACAGCGAAAACGGCGGCCTGACCAACGACCGCTACATCACGCATCCCGATGAATTTGCGAACGGACGCCGGCGGGTGGATACGCAGTCGTTTCCCACCCGTTTCTCCAGCGTATGGAACCGGGTACGGGGGCAGAACCTCTTCCTCTCGCACCGCTACAATCTCGGTTTCTACCGCGAGCTGACCGAAAAGGAACAGGAAAAGAAGCGGCGGAAGGAGCAGGAAAAGGAGGAACGGGAAGCCCGGGCCGCGGCGGAAGCCGAAAAGGAGAAGGCCGACAACCCGGACCTCGCGCCGTCGCCGGCTGTCGAAAAGGAGGAGGAGGAGGAAGACCTTCATGCCAATGAGGTTTTTGTACCCGTTTCCAGCGTGATACATACCGTCGAATACGAAACCCACAGCAGACGGTTTATCTCCACCGACCGCGGCCATGTGGTGGACACGTGTTACACCGGTCATTTCGGGATGGCGGATTCGCTGCTGAACGACTACACGTCGATGTGGAGACTGAACAACACGGTGGCGCTCGCCCTGCGCGAGGGTTTCCAGGACTGGGCGAAGTTCGGGCTGACGGCTTTTGCCTCTGTCGAAAAGCGGAAGTTCTTCCTGCCCGGCGATTCGATGCTCGGGAAAATGAAATACGAAGAGCTTGCCACCTTTGTGGGCGCCGAACTGTCCAAACGCCAGGGGAGCGTGCTGACGTATCAGGCGCGCGGCGAGCTGTGCGTGCTGGGCGACGACCTGGGCGAGTTCCGGCTCGAGGGCGACGTCCGGACACACTTCCGCCTGTTCGGGAAAGAGGCCTCCATTCAGGCGCGGGGATACGTCAAAAACCTGCGGCCGGCCTTCTATCAGCGTCATCACCACGGCCGCTACTTCTGGTGGGACACGAGCCTGAACAATATCCAGCGCGTTTATGTCGAAGGACTGGCGTCCTGGGAACAGACGCATACCCAACTCTCCGTCGGGGTGGAGAGTATTCAGAACCACGTGTTTTTCAACAGGGACGGCGTGCCGGAACAGTATGGCGCCAACCTGCAGGTCGTCACCGGACGGCTGAAACAGGATTTTCGCTACCGGGGATTCGGCTGGGAAAACGAACTGGTATATCAGTTGAGCAGCAACGACCAGGTGTTGCCCTTGCCGCAGCTGAGCGCCCGTTCCAACCTGTATGTCGCCTTCAGGCTGGTCAAAGTGTTGAGCGTGCAGCTCGGAGCAGACGCCTGTTATTACACGCCCTACCGCGTCCCCTACTACGAGCCGGCTACCCAGCAATTCCAGCTTCAGGACCGGATGACGCTGGGCGGTTATCCCCTGCTCAACGCCTACGCCAATTTCCATCTCAAGCAGACCTGTTTCTTCGTCTCGGGCTATAATCTCGGAAGCGTGATAATCAATCATCCGTCCTATTTCTCCATGCCGCATTACCCGCTGAATCCGATGGTTATCAAAATCGGACTGGCCGTCACGTTCAACAATTAACCCCCCCGCGAACGGCATGTTTTCACGGAAACTGATGATACTCTATATCGTCCTTCTTGCGCTGGCCGCCGGGACGATGGGCCTGCTAATCGGCATCAGGCCGCGCGCCGTCCTCCCGCCGCGCGATTACGGTGAAATCCGTCGCGAAGGCATCCTGCGCATCGTGACGGAATACAGCCAGTCGGGTTATCACCTTGAGGGGGATACGACCGGAGGCTTTCAGTACGAACTGTGCCGGGCCATTGCGCAGCTTGCCGGGATAGAGGTGCGCATGTATCCGGTGATGAGCCTCGAAAAGAGCTTCGAGGGCCTGTCCGGCCAGCATTACGACATCATTGCCCAAAACATTCCCACAACCAGCGAACTGAAGGAATTTTGCCTGTTTACCGACCCGATTGTGCTCAACAGGCAGGTACTTGTACAGAGGACTGCGTCCGCAAACAGCGGCGTCGAACCCCTGCGCAACCAGCTGGCGCTGGCCGGAAAGACGCTCTACGTGCCGAAAGACTCGCCGGTACGGTTGCGGCTGCGCAACCTGCAGCACGAAATCGGCGACACGATTCACGTCGTCGAAGAACCGCTCTATGCCGCCGAACAGCTAATCATCATGGTGGCCAAAGGCGACATTGACTATGCCGTCTGCGACCGGCAGGTTGCCCGTACGGCACAAAAACAGTTTCCCGAAATCGACATCCTCACCGACATCAGTTTCACCCAGCTTCAGTCGTGGGCCGTCCGCAAAACCTCTCCCGTCCTGCTCGACAGCCTCAACGGCTGGTTCCGCCTCCTCCGCGAAAACGGAAC
>JAISEZ010000329.1 GCA_031263835.1 Tannerella sp. | reverse complement strand
AAGACAATGGCTGAAGAGCAAGATAAAAGAACATACAGGAAAAAGACTGAAACCGTGCAGGTTTCGGATGCAGGCCGGCTTCAACCGCAGGCGCGGGAAATCGAAGAGGCCGTGCTGGGTGCGTTGATGCTTGAGAAGGACGCTTATTTCCTTGTCAGTGAAATACTGAAACCCGAAAGTTTCTACGAGAAGGCGCATGAACTGATTTATCAGGCGATTGTAGACCTTGCCGTGAGTCAGCGGCCGATAGACATGCTCACCGTGACGCAGCAACTCCGCCGCAACAGCCATCTGGATGCCATCGGCGGGCCGTTCTACATCTCTCAGCTGACGGAAAAGGTGGCCAGTACGGCGCATCTTGAATATCACGCCGGCATCATCGCCCAGAAATTTCTGGCGCGGGAACTGATTCGGTACACCGGTACGGTGCAGGGAAAAGCGTACGACGAAACAACGGATATTGATGAACTGATGCAGGAAGCCGAAGGGGAACTGTTCAAAATTGCTCAGCGGAACATCAAGAATGAAGCGATACAAATCAATCCCATCATCAAGGAATCCATGAGTCTGCTGCAAAAGGCCGCCAACCAGAAAGAGGGACTCAGCGGCCTGCGCAGCGGCTATACGGCGCTGGACAAGATTACGTCCGGATGGCAAAACTCCGATTTGGTGATTATTGCCGCCCGGCCGGCGATGGGCAAGACGGCCTTTGTCCTGTCGATGGCGAAGAACATGGCGGTGAACTTTGATATTCCGGTAGCGCTGTTTTCGCTCGAAATGAGCAACGTGCAACTGGTGAACCGTCTGATTGTGAACGTGAGCGAAATCTCCGGCGATAAAATCAAAAGCGGTCAGCTGGCCTCTTTCGAATGGGAACAGCTGGACCGCAAAATCAAGGACCTGTACGACGCCAAAATCTATGTGGACGACACGCCCAGCCTTTCGATTTTCGAACTGCGCACCAAGGCGCGACGGCTGGTACGCGAACATGCCGTGAAATGCATTTTCATTGATTACCTGCAACTGATGAATGCCACCGACAACAAGCAGAAGACGAAGTTCGGCAGCCGCGAACAGGAAGTCAGCACCATCTCGCGTTCGCTCAAGGGACTGGCCAAGGAACTGAATATCCCCATCATTGCCCTCTCGCAGCTGAACCGTGGCGTGGAAAACCGCCAGGGCATCGAGGGCAAGCGTCCCCAGCTGGCCGACCTGCGCGAATCGGGCGCCATCGAACAGGATGCCGACATGGTCTGTTTCATTCACCGCCCGGAATACTACAAAATCCTTGAAGACGACAAGGGCAACTCACTGCTCGGACTGGCGGAGATTATTGTAGCCAAGCACCGCAACGGCGCTACGGGCGATGTGCTCCTCCGTTTCAAGAAGGATTTCGCCAAGTTCACGAATCTGGACGAAGACCTCAACCGGGAATTTACCTCCAAAATCAACAGCAACGGCGCAGACGAAAACTTTACGTATCCGCAGATAGTGCCTGACGGGGAGGATTTTATCGCTGCCGGGGCACAGAATAACATGCCGTTTTAAAAGTCACGGTTTGTCGGAGGGGACGAAGGCGGTATACATCTGTATCAGCGCCGATACCAGCAGAAAGGCGACCCATTCCATGCGGTGCCTGAACATGAACACGGAGGCGACCACCATGGCCAGGCCCGCAAGCACGTTCCAGCGGTTCAGCCGGCGCGTCCGGAAGTCGGACGGCGGAGAGGGGACGGTCAGGTAGCACACCGTCACGCCGGCGGCGCCCGCTGCAAACAGGTACGGCGCGAGCGTCCACGTGCTCAGATACAGCCCGGCGCCGGCCAGTGCAAGTATTCCCGAAACGGTGAATACGATTGTTCTTGTCTGCTGATTCATTTATCTACGATGATGAAAATGTCTTCGTTCTCCTTTTTCATGAAGTATTCTTCGCGGGCATACTGCTCCAGCCATTCCCTGTTGAAACGAAGGTCGCTGATTTTTTTCCGGCTGGTTTCCATTTCTTTCCGGTAATAACTGATTTCCTTTTCCAGGTCGCGGATTTTTTCGTCATACGAATAACGCCTGAGCAGATTACTGTCCCCCACCACAAACGTGATGAAGGCGAAGAATCCAATCACCAGCCCGTACTTGTACTTCATCCAGCCGGAACGGTACTTCCGGTAATATTCTTCCAGTTTGATTTTTATCTTTAAATGAAACATGTCCGTTACAGAGTTGGTGCAAAAGTATAAAAAATAATTTATACCTTTGCCGGCAGATTGAATAAAAATGGATAATTACATCGTTTCGGCAAGAAAATACCGTCCATCGACCTTCGGCAGCGTCGTCGGGCAAAAATCACTGACTACCACTTTGAAGAATGCCATTCAAAGCAACAAGCTGGCACACGCCTATCTGTTCTGCGGCCCGCGCGGCGTGGGCAAAACCTCGTGCGCGCGCATTTTTGCCAAGACCATCAACTGCCTGAACCTGACGCCGGAAGGCGAAGCCTGTAACACGTGCGAATCCTGCCTCTCGTTCATCGAACAGCGCTCGCTGAACATTCACGAACTGGACGCCGCTTCCAACAATTCGGTGGAAGACATCCGTTCCCTCATTGACCAGGTACGGATTCCGCCGCAAATCGGCAAATACAAGGTGTATATCATCGACGAGGTGCACATGCTGAGTCAGGCCGCCTTCAACGCCTTCCTGAAAACGCTGGAAGAACCGCCCCATCACGCCCTGTTTATTCTTGCCACTACGGAAAAGCATAAAATTCTGGCAACCATCCTGTCGCGCTGTCAGGTGTATGACTTTTCGCGCATTTCCGTGGCCGACGCGGTCGCACACCTGCAGTACATCGCTTCGAGCGAAGGCGTCGCGGCCGAACCGGATGCGCTGAACATCATCGCACAGAAAGCCGACGGCGGGATGCGTGACGCCCTGTCCGTTTTCGACCAGATTGTCAGCTATACCGGCGGCAACATCACCTATCAGGCCGTGATTGAGAATCTGAACGTGCTCGATTACGAATATTATTTCCGGATTACGGAGGCCGTGCTGAAAGGCGAAGTCCGTACCTGTCTGCTGATTCTGAACGAGATTCTCGAAAAAGGTTTTGAAGGACAGCATGTCATCACCGGGCTGGCGTCCCACTTTCGCGACCTGCTGGTGAGCAGGGATGAAAGCACGCTGACGCTGCTCGAAACGGGCGCGTCCATTCGCGAACGCTACAGGGACATGGCGAAGCAATGTCCCGACCGGCTGCTTTTTCAGGCGATTGAACGGGCCAACGAATGTGATTTGAACTACCGCGAAAGCCGGAACAGGCGGCTACTGCTCGAACTGACGCTGATACAGCTTTGCCAGTTGACAGAAACCGGACGGACAACGCCGGACGATAAAAAAAAAACTTGATTCAGCCGCTTTCCGGCGCCGTCCCCCCTGCCGTTCCCCCGAATCCGGCAGCGCCGGCGCCATTGCCCGATGCAGGCGAAAGGCAGGCCGTCGCCGCACGGGAAAAACCGGCGGTTTCACCGGGTGCCGCCGCTACCCTGAACCGGGCGCCGAAAAGTACCTCGCTCAACACGCTGGTGGACAGGAAAACGGAGGAAACGCATCCGTCGCCTTCGTCCGTTGCCGCCGCGACGGAAAACAGTCAGGAAAACAGGTCTTTCGGCGTGGACGATTTGATTCGGTGCTGGGATGCATACGCCGAAACGATTGAAGAGGAAGTCCACCTGAAGAATACGATGATTTCCTGCAAGCCGGTCCTGCTGGAGAACGGTCACTTTGAGGTTGCCGTACATAATCCGATGCAGAAGGAAGAGTTAATCGGCCACAGTCTCCAGCTGCTGAAAATGATGCGCGACCGGCTAAGCAACAGCAAAATTCAAATGCATATCCGGATTGACGAAACCAACGAGAAACAGCTGGCGTTCACGGCTATCGAAAAATACGACCTGCTCACCCAACTCAATCCCCTGCTCTCCAAACTGAAAGACGAGTTTGAGCTGTCAATTGAAGACTGACCCGGAAAGGATAAATTCAAAGATTCAATCATTTAAAAATTCAATCATTCAATTATTCAAAGATTCAAGAGTGAGCAGCCGAAACAGTGTCCCCCGCCGCTCACCCTTGAATCTTTAAATCTTTGAATGATTGAATCTTCGAATTTTCATGTTCATGCACAAAACCATGCTGTGCATTCCTGCCGCATCCCGTCAGGGATGCCTCATTCTCCATTTTCCATTTTCCATTCTCCATTCCTGCTGTGTTCCTGCGTACTCCTGACGACCGATTCATACGGCAATGCGCCGACAAACCGTTCGCGAACGGCAAACTGCGGGGAGAAAAGGCTGCGGGTGCGGTCGTATCCTTCGTAGCTTAATCCGGCCATGTCGGACAGGCTGTACAGCAGGTCGCAGGTGGAGTAGGGCCGGTCTTC
>JAISEZ010000264.1 GCA_031263835.1 Tannerella sp. | reverse complement strand
GCCGGACGGACAGGAAGAAACTGCTCGTCTGCCGCCTGCCGGAACAGCGCGAACAGGGGGTCGTAATAGCGGTTTGTGTTCAGTATCACGACCGGATGGCGGTAGAGACCGAGCTGTTTCCAGGTGATGATTTCCAGCAGTTCTTCCAGCGTGCCGCATCCGCCCGGCAGGGCAATGACGGCGTCCGAGAGGGCGGCCATCCGCTGTTTGCGTTCGTGCATCGTTTCGACTTCAATCACTTCCGTCAGGCGCTCGTGACACCAGTTGTTCAGCACCATGAAACGGGGTATGACGCCGGTCACGCTGCCGCCTTCGCGCAACACGGCGTCGGACACCACGCGCATCAAACCCGTGGAACCGGCGCCGTTAATCACGCGTATCCCTCTTTTTCCCAGCAGGCGTCCCGTCATTTCCGCCGCTTCCCCGTAGGCCGGATGGACTCCCGCGCCGGAAGCGCAGTACACGCATACGGAACGAACCTCATTCTCCATGCTCAACGCTCCATGCTCAATTCTTCCTGTATTTGCAGCACTTCGGCAACGCATTGTAAACCCTGTCTTCGGCCCTGTTCTTTTCCGTATCGTGACCGGTTTTGGCGACGGCTTTGGAAATGGCTTCGAGCGAGGTTTTCTCCGGGTCATAATTCAGGTGCAGCGTCTGCTCTTTCCTGTCCCAGGATGCGGACGTTACCCCCTTGACGCTTTTGGCCGCTTTCTCGATGCGGGTTTTGCACATTTCGCAACTGCCTTTTACCTGCAAATGCGCGTGCGTATCTCCGGCGGTGATGCCGGACCTGACGCCGGACGGGATTCCCGAACCGGCATACACATTCCCGATTCCCGCGAGGAGCGCGGCCATAACTGCTACTGCATAAACTGATTTTCTCATCTTCTTTCTGTTTTAAATGATTTCGGTGCTTTATGAGCAGTTAGTAGACAGCAGTCAGTAGATTAGTAGAACGTGATACCGACTGCCGGCCGCTAACTGCCAATGTCTGCGGGGCAAAGATACGGAATTATCCGGATTAGTGATCAGTGATTAGTGGTTAGTGATTCACAGATAATCTGCGTTCATCTTCTCAATCCGTGTCATCTGCGTGCGGGATAAATGTGCATTGCGGTTATCCCCGCCGCTCGCCCTTGAATCTTTGAATTGTTGAATCATTGAATTTTTGAATCCTCACATGAATTTCAGGCAAACGGGCATATTGATTTCGATGGAGCGGTGCAGGGGTTTCAGCAGTCCGGAGTGCGGGTTTATCGCGAAAAAGTCGACCCGGTTACTGTCGCGGCAGGCGACCAGCAGGAATTTTCCGTCGGGTGTGATGACAAAATTACGGGGATGGAGGCCGGTCGGCTGGTAGCCGATGTTGGTCAGCCGTCCGTCCGTTTGGCTGACGGAGAAGATGGCCAGACCGTCTCCTTTCAGGCGGTTCGAGGCATAGAGAAACTTCCCGTCCGGCGTAATCCCGATGTCGGCGCTCCCGCCGGCGTGCAGCGTATCGGCCGGAAGCGTCTGAAATGCGTCCAGTTCGCCGTCGCGACAGTGAAAGGCCGTCACCGTTCCGGACAGTTCACTAATCAGATACACATACCGGCCGGAAGGATGAAACAGGAAATGCCGGGGGCCGGAACCGTCCGCCACCCGGAAGGATTTCAGCGTTTCCTCTTTCAGAAAAGGCCCGCTGTCCGCGTGACTGACCTCCAGCCGGTGAATCCGGTCGGTTCCCAGGTCGGCGGCAAACAGGTACTTTCCGTCCGGCGAAAATTTCACGCAGTGGAGATATGGTTTCGTCTGCCGGAGCGTGTCCGTACCCTGTCCCGTGAAAAGAATCTGCTGCGAGAGCGGCGCAAGCGTGGCGTCCGGATTCACGTCGAACACGGAGAGGCTGCCTCCGCCATAGTTGGCCGTAACAACATGCTTTCCGCCCGCCTCCACCGCAATATGGCAGGGCGAAGCGGCATGTGTTTCCCGACGGTTCAGCAGCGTCAGCCGTTCCCGTTCCCGGTCGAAAAACAGGGCATTGGCATACGAAGGCACCCCTTCGTTTTCCGACACGGCGTACACGTGCTTTCCGTCCCGAACGTCCATATAGGAGGGATTTTCCACTACCGCCCGGGCCACCTGACGGGTTTCGCCCGTGACGCCGTCGAACGTGTAAAGATAGACGCCTTCACTCCCCCCAAACGTGTAAGTCCCTATCAACAGGTATAATAAAGTATCCAATTTAGTGACTGATGATGAGTGATTGGTGATTAGTGATTAACGGTTAACGGTTAGCGGTTAATGCAACATTGCGAGCTGCTCTTTCACCGCTAACCATTAATCGTTAACCGTTAACCGTTAACCGTTAGTTTTACGGGATAATGACTTCGACGATTTCGCTCCAGGGGCCAAGTTCGCCGCGCCGGTTTTGCCAGCGAGCCGCCAGGTAAACCGTTTTGCCGCGGTCTTCGGGACTGAAAATCAGTTCGAACGGCGAGCGGCTGGCGAGCCTCGAAAACGTCAGGTCGTTCTGGTTGGTCACAGGCGTGTCGCTGACGGCGTAGTAGATGACCGCACCCGTGAGAAAGTAGGGGATGATGGACTTGCCCGTGTCGCGGTTCACAAACGCCACGCTGAGCACCAGGTTGCCCAGCGGCTTGACGATCAGGTCGATGAAATACTTATCCACCGGATGGGGTGTATGACCGCCTGCCGGACGCGGCGGAAAGTCCATCGCCTCGAGGCTGGCGTCGGATACCAGCACGCTGGACTTCACCATCCCGTAAAATTCGCGGTAAACGGGGAAAAACGCCTTTTCCGCATCCTTCAGATTGTCGAACGCCAGCTGGGTGCCCGTAGCGGGATTGTCCCACGTCTGATACGCCGAGAGATAGGCGGTCTGCGGCGGGACATAGTCCGTGTCATACCACATGCCGTACGGAGTCTGAGAAGCGAATCCGATGGCGGTACGGTTATTTTCCACGGCCATAAAGGCGGCCGTTTTCGTAATCATCGCATGCCTCGCTTCGCGGGCATCCGGAAACCATTTTCTACTTGTCATTGTTGTTCTGTTTAAAAATTATTACTTGATATTACGATTCAAATCACTAATTACTAATAAGTTGTTTTTTTGGAGGCTTCCTGAAATCACGCCAAAACTCATATCCGT